>DATJYL010000086.1 GCA_035499655.1 Pirellulales bacterium | reverse complement strand
ATCCGTTGCGGATCAGTCCGGCCCTCTTCAATTCGACCCGCCTGCTTAAGCCAACCGCGAATTCGTTTCGTCCACACGGAACTTGGCGCGGCCCATGGCCAGGAGATGAGTTTACACTAGGAGGGGAATCATGCGACGTTTGTTTCGTGCAGCGACGCTGACGAGCGTAGTTCTGCTGGCGCCTGTCATGGCACTGGCCGACAATCAGGAAATCGCCGACCATATCAAAACCAATCTGAGCGGCAATCTGAAGAACTACGTCATTGGCATCAAGGTGGAAGACGGCACCGCCTGGCTTAACGGCACCGTTGCCAATCAGGATCAAATGGTCCGAGCGCTTTCGATCGCTCAACGGACCGAAGGCGTTGATCGGGTGGTTAACAACCTGAGCATCGGTGCGCCGCAGTCGGGTGGAAGATTGGCCAGCGGGTTGCGTCAGCCTGGCGCCATTGCCGCTCAGGCCGGCAACGGCGATGGGAAAATGGCCTCCGGTCAAAACTCGATGCGCCGCAACGGCGTGGTGCAAGCCGGCATGATGGATATTCCCGATCACGCCAAAGAGCAGCTCGGCGTGGCGGGTCCTGCCCCGAAAATGGACGACGACACTCCGGCGGCCATGCCTTCGGCCAGCGGTCAGGCCGGTCAGCCGATGCCGCTGCCAGTATCCGCCGCGCGTCACGTGCCCTACACGCAGGTGGCGATGCAAAACGGAATGCCGGTGAATCCCGGCAATCCGCCTGCGCCGGGCGCCGAAATGATCGGTACGCCCCGTCCGTTGCCGGCCTATGTGCCGACAGGCCCGGGTGCGGTGGCTCCGTACCATTTCGATCATCCGCAAATGCCGGGCTACGCTTGGCCGAGCTATGCTGCGTATCCGAACTACGCCGCGGTCACGTATCCCAAGCAATATTCGCCGACCGCTTGGCCGTACATCGGACCGTTCTATCCGTATCCGCAAGTGCCGCTGGGCTGGCGGAAAGTGACTTTGGAATGGGAAGACGGTTGGTGGTTCTTGGATTTCAAGGATTCGCACTAATTGGAGTTGAGTGGCTAAACCGATGCCACATTGATTTTCTAAGCCCAGGGGTTGCAACCCCTGGGCTTTTTTTGTTGGCAGCGAAGTGCGCGGCGTAATTTGCGCAGGCCACGCAGCAGCCTGCGCTGCAATGCTAGCGGGATCGGCGCCACTTTTTCGATAGAATCGGAAAAACCTGCAAGTTCCGCCCTGCTTTACTCGATAAGAAGAAGCAACTGGCGGTGCCGTGCGCCGCTGGGTTCGAATCGAGGAGCATTTGGCATGTCACGCCGATCCACCTGGCTCGCTTTTGCATTACTCGCCCTGGCAACGCTTACTAACAGCGGTTGCTTTTGGTTTGCCACGCAAGGACCAAGCATTGGACCATTGGGGCTTCCGATTCCTGTGAGTCCGTACTTGCAGAAGGAACAGGAAGATCGCTTCTGGGTTCACGAGCGCTACGAGCGAGTTCCGATTCTCGGCCCGATTACCGCCGGCGGTCCGGTGCATGCATTGGATCCGCCCAGCGACGACGAAGTGATGCGGGCCTTGGAAAAGGCGCGGCCCATCCAAGGCGGCCTGCCCATGTTGCACGAAGAACAACGGAACAACGTGCACATAGTGAAAGAGAAAATTGCAGATTACGTCGATCCGCCGCGGTTTTATCCGCTGATTGGGCCGGCGCAGTTGCACCATGCCCATTACAAATGCACGGTGTACTTCACCGACATTACCCGGGTGGGTTGGCCGGTGCCTTACACCAAGATCGACGAAGACGCTTCCGAAGTGTTGTACATCGACCATAACCACTTCCATGTGGTGGGTAACGTCGATTTTGGTCCCACCAACGGTTATTAACGGTCGGCGGCCCGACGACGGGTTTTCGATTGACTCGCAGATTCTGCTTGCACGCCAAACACCCCGGTTCACCGCCGGGGTTTTTTGTTTGCGCTGGCCAGGCAATCGCGCTGAAGTTTTCGGTCGCTGTCATTACCGCCGCTAGCAGATGAATTTGTGTAATCTATCATCTTTGCGGGCCTTGCATTCTGTCGAAACTACGCCGGCCGGACCGATAACACCGATAGCCGACCGACAGAGCGCTATGTGAACTTACGCGCCGACTGTTCGAAATCGAAAAGAACAGCGGCGACGAAGGTCATACGGATTAGAGCACTCTGCATGTCGGCATGGGCCAAGGAGGGCGACCGCCGAATTGTTCGGATTCCGCGATCCAACGATTGGGCGGTCCTAGGCAATTAACGACGCCAGTGAACCGGCCGCGATGCTGCAACATCGCGCTGCACTGCATTTCCCACAGAGGGTACAAGGATGTCCAACTCTGCCGTTCGGCTGCTGGGGATACTCACATTAGGATGTGCGTTCAGCAGCGCATGCTTTTCAACGGTCTGGGCGAACGAGGCAGACGACCTGTTCGACGTCGCTGCCGGCCATTATTCGTCCAAGCACTGGGATTTGGCGGCGGAGGAATTTCGCCAATTTCTGAGCGATTATCCCGACCACGCGAAGCACAATAAAGCTGTGTTTCTTGAGGCCGAGTCGCTGGTGCAATTAGGACGTAGTGCGGAAGCTTACCCGCTGTTTGTCGATTTGCTGGCGGACGATCCGACGGGCCCTGACTCTCGCCAGGCATTGTACGGCGCCGCCGAAGCGGCCGTGCTGTGCGGCAAAACCGACGAAGCGCAGATTCGCTTGGCGCAATTTCAATCGCAATATCCGGCGGACAAGCTGAACGCCAAGGTGTTAATCTATCGCGGCGATTTGGCGCTCAAGGCGGGCGATTTGTCGCAGGCGGAGCAGTTGTATCGACAAGCATTGGAGAAATTCTCCGATTTGCCCACGGCCGACCAATGCCGCCTGCAGTTGGCCCACATTTTGGAAATTCAACAATTGGATCAGGCCGCGGAAACCATGTTGCACCAGGTCGCCCAGAGCGACCACAGCCCTTGGGCGGAAATGGCGTTGTTGCGGCTGGCAGGCAGAGAATTAGCGGCCCATCGACCCCAGGCCGCGCTGGAACAATTCGAAGCCATTTCCAAGCGCTTTCCCGAAAGCCCGTTGTTGCCGCAAACGCATCTGGGTTGCGGGCAGGCGTTGATTCAATTAGGACACTATGCCGAAGCCGAAAGCCTGTTGAGTTCCTTGGCAGATAACCAGCAAGTTGGCGCCGAGGCCAAACATTTGATGACGATAGCGAAACAGGCGGACGAGCAAGCCAAGTTGGCGGCCGAAAGTCGCCGATTGGAGGCCGAAGCCGCGGCCCAAAAAGCGGAACAGCAAGCGAAAATTGCCGCGGAAACCCGCCGCCTGGAAGCCGAAGCCGCCCAAGCCAAAGCAGAGAAGGCTAACGCGATGGCCCATTCGGACAGCGCCGCGAAAGAAAGCGCGCCGGTCGTTAGTGAATCGCAAGGTCCAACGCAGTCGCCGATCAGGTCGGTGCTTTCGTCTCGACGCGAACAAAACACAGTCGTGGCCGCTCCCGTGCCGCCCGTTTTGCCGCCCGGCGGCAAGCCCGGCGCCGAAGAGCCTCAGGAACAAGGTTCAGCGTCCAGTGGTGTAGCATCAGCCAACGAGTCGGCTACTGATCCGAGTGCCGCTGCGCGCGCCAAAACACCGGCGGCCGGAGTGTTCATTTCCGACAACCCAACGACCACTGATCATGCATCGTCTGCCGACAGCGCGACGGAGTCGGACAATGCGATTGCCTCGAATAGCGCAGCGGCCGCCGATAGCGCGACCGCCGCGACAATCTCTACGCCCAAGGCGCCAACGCTGCAGCCGGTGCCGCCGGAGGTGGTTGCCGCCCGCGAGGACCAAGCCCGCCGCCGCTCCGCCGCCATTATGTACCAGGCCGCCGACGGCATGATTCGCGCCGGGCAGTACGACCGGGCCATCGCCACGTTGCAAATGGGGGACAATGTGGGTGACGACCCCCGCTCGCTGGCTAACCGCTATTTGTTGGCCATGGCGTTGCACGACGCCAAGCGCGAAGATGAATCGCTGGTGACGCTCGACGATTTGAGCGAAAAAGTGCAAGCCCGGCTGGCTGCCGACAATCAGGCTTCCGCCAAGCCGCTCTCGGCGGAAGATTTGGCCAACCTGCACACACTTAACGATAACGTCCAGTTGGCCCGGGCCACGGCGCTATTGACACGTGGAAAGTATGCCGAAGCCATCGCTCCGTTGAAAATGTATCTCTCCACGCCGCGAAAAGACGTGGGGGGCGAACGGGCTCGCTCCGCACTGGCCATCAGCCTGGTGCACGTCGGACAGCTCGCCGATGCTCAGCAAATTTTGGACGAGCTCAAAGCGAATCATCCAACCAGTCAATTGATTCTGCCGACGACGGAACAGGTGGCGGACGCCGCTTATGCGGCCGGGCAATACCAGGTTGCCACTGTGCTGTTCAATGATTTGGCGGCCGACGGCAATCCGCCCGATTTGGTGGCCAAAGGACTTTCGGGAATGGCGTGGAGCAAGTTGCAATTGAACGAGGACGAGGCCGCGGAGAAATCCTTCGCCAAGTTCTTGGAACACTTTCCTGGCGATCCCCGGGCTGCCGATGCGGCCTTGGCTTGCGGTCAAATTTTGGAGCGTGAAGGCAACGACAACGCCGCCTTGGCTGTTTATCGCGAAGCGATCAAGCATTACGGCAAATCGAAGCAAATGCCGAAGTTCTTGCATGCTGCCGCGCGGCTGTACGATCGGGCTAAGCAGGAGGAAGATGCAGCGCCGCTGTATCAGCGCATCGTGCACGATTACCCCACGTATGCTGAAATCGACAGCGTGCTGTACAGCTGGGCGTGGTCGCTGCGTGATTTAGGGCGTGGCAACGAATCGGACAAGGTCTTCCGGCTATTGTACGAAAATCATCCCGACAGCTGTTATTGGGCTGACGCCGCTTATCGTCTGGCGGAACGTGCTTCGCAGCAGGGAGAGGACGATACGGCCGAGGAATTGCTCAAGCAAATTGTCACCGGTAATTCCCCGGCGCCGGTCATGCAACACGCGCTATTTTTGGAGGGGCAGATTTCCATCGCCAAGGAAAAGTGGGAACCGGCCGAGGCCGCACTGAACCGACTGATTCAAGATTACCCCGACAGTTCCATGCGTCTGGCCGCGGAATTCTGGCTGGCGGAAACAGCGTACCGCAGCGGGGATTATGTCACGGCCCAACAGCGTTTCGAGACGCTGGCGCCGCGGTCGACCAACCGCAACGAAAAGTGGGCCGGCCTGGTTCCGTTGCGGCGGGCCCAAATCGCGGCGCAGCAGAATCATTGGGTCGAAGCCCTGACGCTGGCCGAATCGATCGCGCACGATTTCCCGCAATTTTCGCAACAATTCGAGGCCGATTACCTGATCGGCCGCTGCCTGGCCGAACAATCTGATTACGACGGCGCGCGCGCCGCCTTCGATAAAGTGGTCCACTCGCCGGCCGGCAGCAAAACCGAACTGGCCGCCATTGCCCAGTGGATGATGGGCGAAACGTACTATCGCCAAAACAATTATTCGGCGGCCTTGCGAGAGTATTTGCGCACTGAAGTGGTTTACTCCTATCCGCGCTGGCAGGCCGCCGCGTTATTGCAGGCGGCAAAATGCTACGAGAAGCTGGGCCAGCCGCAACAGGCCTCCGAAACGTATACCCGCGTTTTGCAAAACTATCCGCAGACCGAGTTCGTCGCCGAGGCCAGCAAACGGTTGGTGGAAACGACGAGAAAATAACCAGGCCATTAAGAGCAAGCCGACGAGGCTCCGCTGCTTGGCGGAAAGGAATTGTCGATGAGAATTGTCGCTGCTTCCGGCCTTCGTGCGTGGACCGTCGCTGCGGTTGTCACGCTGCTCGTGTTTGGCGATGTTTGGCTGTCACCATCTTGGGCGCAAAATCCTACGCCGACTTCGATCGCCGAGGCGCCGGCTTCCGGAACGGCCGGTTCGTCCACCGCCAATTCCGCCGCAAACGGCGATGCGGCGCCGGCCGGCGACAGCGCGGTCCTCACGGATAAAAGCTTGCTGGGCATTATCCACGACGGCGGATTCGTCATGTATCCGCTGTTTTTCTGCTCGTTTGTGCTGTTGGTGTTCACGTTCGAACGGGCCATCAGCCTGCGCACAGGCCGCGTGATTCCCGGTCCGTTCGTTAAACGCTTTCTGCACCAGTTGCAGGATGGCCAGCTCGATCGTGACGAAGCCCGACTGGTGTGCGAAGAGAACGGCAGCCCGGTGGCGAAAATGTTTGAAGCCGCCGTGCGGAAATGGGGCCGGCCGGCGGTCGAAGTGGAGCAGGCGGTGATTGATTCCGGCGAGCGCGTGGCCGGCGACTTGCGCCGGTACCTGCGCATTTTCAACGGCGTGGTGACCATCGGGCCGCTGCTGGGCTTGCTGGGGACGGTGTTCGGCATGATTCGGTCGTTCAGCGACATTGCCGCGTCGGAAACCACGGGTCGCATGGAAACGCTGTCGCACGGCATTAGCGAGGCGCTATTTTGCACGGCGACGGGTCTTTCGGTGGCCATCCCCGCCGTGGTGTTGCATTTGTATTTTGTCAGCCGCGTCGATCGCCTGGCGATTCAACTCGATGCGCTGGGGCAGGAGGTTGTAAATACTATATCCGCCGAGGCGCTGCAGGAAGCCGGCCAATCGCGTCGCAATCGCAAATCGGCAGCCTAAGGACGCCATGCCACTGCAAACCTCCGCCACCGAAGAGCCCACGCTGAATTTGACGCCGATGATCGACGTCATTTTGACGCTGGTGATTTTCTTCATGGTGGCCACCAAGTTCACGGATGAAGAAAAGGCGATGGGGGTGAAAGTTCCCTCGGTTTCCAGCCAGGGGGCGGTGACCGCCGCGCCGGAGCCGAAAGTGGTCAATGTGTTCGCCGACGGCCGCATTCTGTTGGGCACGCAACCGGTTTCGCTGGACGATTTAACCCAGCAATTGGAGGCAGCTCGGGGTCAGTATCACAAACTGAGCGTGCTCGTGCGGGGCGATAAAAATACAACGCATGGCCGTATGACCGAAGTTTACGACGCCTGTCGCCGCGCCGGCGTGACGGAAGTGGCCATCTCCGTGAAAGTTGGCGCCAAACAAAGGTGAACATCAAAAAATATCACAACTTGGCGCGACCACCGGTCGCGGCTGTATGACCTGAAATGCCTGATTGCACGTTAGCCCCGCCCTGTACCGCTCGCAGTTTCCCGCCTTTGTTCCTTACCCTCCGCGCTCCGTCCCCTACGTTTTGCCGCATGCTTGCCTCGCTGTTTGAACCCATTCACCGTTTTCTGACACATCCGCAGCTCGCATGGATTTTACTGTGGATGGGGCTGGCGTTTTTAATTGTCGCGCTGATCGTGATGATCCGCACCAGTTGGGGGCAATCGCATCCGCTACGCAAATGTGCGGCCTTATCGTTGTTGGCGCACTTGTTGCTTTTGTGTTACGCCACGTCGGTGCATATTGTCACGGCCAGCGGCAACGGCCACTCCGGCGGCATGAGTTTGCTGCTGGTCGACGGCGGGCAAAATGGCAGCGACGTTGGAGCCGACGACGGGGCCGATCAACCCTCGGTGGCTGTCGCTGACGCTTCGCCCGATTATTTGCAAGCGGATACCGTAACTGATCCATCCGCGGTCGTGCTGCCCCAGGCGCCGCCTAACAACGTGGTGGTAAAGCAATCGCCCGAAAGCGCGGAAAAACTCGCGAGCGGTCCGCTTCCGCTGGCCGCGCCGCTTGCGCATCCGGCGCCGCCACTATTGGATGTCGCCGTTCAACCGACGCCCAAGCCGCCGGAAAAGAATGATGAGCCGCCGCCCAAGCCGGCCGAAACCACCGACCAGCCGCCGCCGAAACCCGCTGTCGCGGAAACGGCACAACCTACGCCGTCGTCATCAACCCCGCCGCAACCTAATCCGCCCGATTCGCCGCCGGCCACGTCCGACAAGGCGAAACCGGAGAACGTGGCAACAGACAAGCCGAGTGAAAAACTCGCCGACAAACCCAGCGAACCGTTGCCTGCCGATGCGCCCCCTGCCCCGTTGGCCAAGTTGCCCGATCCGCCGACCACATCCGACGCCAGCCAGTGGGTAGCGGGAGACGCCAGCGGCGCGGCAGCGCCAGCCCAGCCTGCGCCGCAGGGGCCGTTGAACGCCCCGCCGCCAACTGTAGCCGACGATAAAAACTTCGCCACATCAAAATCCGACACAAAGCCCGATGCAACAGCCACACCGGCGGAAAATCGCAATACGTTGGTGGTACGCGTCCCCGGCGCAAACATTCCGACGGCTTCAAATTCGGCAACACCCAACGCTGCTGTTACCGGTCCCGTGGTCGAAAGCGCGGCCGCACCGATCGCTGGCCACGCGGTGCCGGAAATATATTCTGATCGAGTTTCGCCCGATCGCGCCGAGATCGGCCGCCGCCGGGGCGGTTCGCCGGGTTCGGAATCGGCCGTGCAATCGGCGCTGCAATGGCTGGCGTTGCATCAAAGCAGCGACGGCCGGTGGGATGCCAGTAAATTCGGCGCCGGCCAGGAAACCGGCGCGCTGGGGCAAGATCGTCAAGGCGCCGGCGCCCATGCCGATACCGCCGTCACGGGATTGGCGCTGCTGGCCTTTCTGGGGGCAGGCAATACGCACCAGCGCGGCGACTACGCTGCCAACGTGCAGCGCGGGCTGGAATTTTTACTCGGTTCGCAAGCCCGCGACGGCAACCTGGCCGGCGATGCCGAAACGTACGCATTCATGTACTCGCACGGCATGGCCACACTGGCCATGAGCGAGGCTTACGCCATGACCGGCGACAAACGGTTGGAGCCGGCCGTAACGGCGGCGATCAATTACACGCTGAGCGGGCAAATTCGGGCCACCGGCGGTTGGCGCTATCGAGCCATTGAATCACCCGGCGAGCGCGGCGACACCAGTCAACTCGGTTGGCAGCTGATGTCGCTGAAAAGCGCGCAGTTGGCGGGCATCAACGTGCCGGGCAGCGCGGCTGACGGCGCGATTCGATATATCAAAAGCGTTTCGAGCGGACAATTCGGCGGCAAAGCCAGCTATCGCCCCGGCGAGCGCCCCAGCCGGCCGATGACCGCCGAAGCCCTGGTGTGCCGGCAATTTTTGGGCATGGCCCGCGATAATCCGGCCAGCGACGAAGCCGGCGAATACTTGCTCAGCGATTTGCCGCGCCCCGATCGCATCAATCTGTACTATTGGTATTACGGCACGCTGGGCATGTATCAACTGCAAGGCGATGCGTGGAATCGCTGGAACGAAGCCTTGCAAACCACGTTGATTGGCCGGCAACGCGCCGATGGCGACCTGGCCGGCAGTTGGGATCCGGAGTGCATTTGGGGCGGTTATGGCGGACGGGTCTACAGCACCGCCCTGTCGGCCTTGTGCCTGGAAGTGTATTACCGGTATCTGCCGTTGTATCAACTGGCAGCCCGACCGTCCGAAACTAACGCCGAAAAATGATGGAATCGGCAGTTTGGCCCAAATCCGGGGCGAAAACCATCGCTCCCGGCAGAGGCTGCCGCTGCCGCGCTAGCCGTAACTACAATCGCCGCAACGACTTTTTCTTCAATGGAAGTGGCGTTCTTGGTTTGACACGCGCTAGTCTGCCGCTAGAATGAAGTAGGTTGGCGCGTGCTTTTAATGAGTTTTTACCAGCGCCAGTCTGCCTCGTTTCCGGTCTTATGCGTGCGGGCTGTCGACCGGTGCGATTTTGCATTCCCTTGCCCGCCGCTTTCCCGCCCGGACGCAAACATGGGTACTTTAAGTATCTGGCATTTGTTGGTAATTGCCTTCATTATTTTGTTGCTGTTTGGCAACCGGCTACCCAGCGTGATGCGTTCGTTGGGTGAGGGAGTGGTGGAATTTAAAAAAGGAATGCAAGGCATCGAGGACGACAAGAATCAGTCCAAGGAAAAGGAAAAAATCGAGTAACCCTGCCGCCGCGAATTCTTCACCACGGCTGCTGTGTGTTACGGGGCGGGTAAAGAGGTAATCATGTTCGAAGGATTTTTGGCCCCGTCGCATGTGTTGATCATCGCCATTGCTGCGCTATTTCTATTTGGCGATCGGCTGCCGGAAGTCATGCGTTCCGTGGGCAAGGGCATCTTGGAGTTCAAAAAGGGAATGCGCGGTATCGAAAGCGCCATCGAAGCGGCGGCTACGGCTTCGCCCGCCACGACAAATCAAATGAAGCCGGCTTCAAGTGAAACCACGGCCCGCCCCGACGAAATTGCTGCTCCGCGGTTTGATCCACCCACCGGCGAGCCGCGTGCCGAAAGCAGCGCCACTTTGTCCGCCAGTCAAGCCCCGCCAGCGCCGCATGTAGTGGCCGAAGACCCGCGCCACGAAGCGGAAGTTCATCAAAGCTGAACCACAGCCCAAGGATTCAGTCGGCCCTGGTCCAGTTCTGGCCCCTACGCTAAGATAATCTCTCGCACGGCCGGCGGATTGTGCGCCGGGGCATTCTTTCGGGCGGCTAGCTCAGTTGGTTAGAGCACTATCCTCACACGGTAGGGGTCACAGGTTCGAGTCCTGTGCCGCCCAATGGTAAATTCCCGAGTGATTTTACGTTTTTC
>DATJYL010000085.1 GCA_035499655.1 Pirellulales bacterium | reverse complement strand
CAAGGGGAACGCTGCCCGACGTTTCAAAATCGCGTTGATTTTGAAATGGAGGGGCCTGGCGTGTGGCGCGGCGGCTACAATAGCGGGAAAATCAAGTCGATTAATAATTCCTATCTCGATTTGGAATGCGGCATTAATCGTGTGGCGATTCGCTCCACGCTCAGCGAAGGCCAAATTGTCGTTCGTGCCACCAGCGCAGGACTTCGCCCAGCTGAGGCAACACTCATTTCGCGGCCCGTTAAAATTGAAGGGGGCACAACTCCGTCGCTGCCAGCCATGCCGATCGTGAAGTTGTCGAGCCAACAGGCAGGCGCGGCGATGGGCATCAACAACTCCGGAATCCTGACCTCCGATTTCGCTCGCCCGACGATTCATCATGGCAAGTATCTCATGAACCTTTCTTATTCTGGGCCGTCAAAGGGAGTGCATATCGAGTCGGATGCGGAGGCCGGCAAAACAGTGTACGTCGATCATGACGAAACATTTGCCGACATGCCCCAGGCGCTCTGCCGCAGCGATTGGATTCAAGCAGCCTTCGCCGATCGCCTCTATAGCGCCGTCGATTTGATGGAAATTCCGGTGCCTGCGCATTCGGTAATTTACGTCGCACACGACAATCGTTTGGATCGTCCCGCTTGGCTCAGGCAGCAATTCGAGCCAACTGAAATGAGCTTGGTCGTTGGCGGAAAGCCCATGAAAGTGTACCGACGGATTGTAGAAACAGAAAGAAGCTTCACGTTGGGTTCGAACACCGATCAGACGCAGGCCGAAGAATGCAACATGTATCTTGTGTTTATTAATGCGTCGCCCGATTAATTCCAGCCTTGCCTTACGCAATGATTCGAATTACCGCAACGATTTTATGTGCTTTTGGCGTGTGTGTATTGCACTTCGGCCAAGCCGGTGTCCTCGCGCAGGTTCAAACCGACAACATGCCGGCAGCGGAGCAGGCACGCCGGCGTGACGAAGCGGCCGCCATCGAGGCCGCCAACGGTTGGTGGACGGCCGCGCTTAAAAATCGCGACGAACGGCTGGCCTGGTGGCGCGACGCGAAATTCGGCTGCTTCATCCATTGGGGTGTCTATTCCAATTTGGCGGGCGAGTACAAGGGCCGCGAGGGAGGTGCGTATTCCGAGCACATCATGCGGCAGTTGACCATTCCGCGTCAGGAATACCTTGACGAGGTCGTCGCCAAGTTCAACCCGGAAAAGTTCGATGCTCAGGCTTGGGTCCAGTTGATCAAGGACGCCGGCATGCGGTATCTGGTGATCACGGCCAAACACCACGATGGATTTGCGATGTATCCTTCGGACGTAACCAAGTACAACATCACCGACGCCACACCGTTCAAACGCGATCCGATGAAAGAGCTGGCCGACGCCTGCCGAGCCAACGGCGTGCATTTCGGTTTTTACTATTCGCACGCCTTCGACTGGGAACATCCCGACGCGCCAGGCAACGACTGGGACTATAAAAATCCCGGCGGCGACAGGCACTTGTTCGACGAGAAACAAGGCGCCGGCTACAAAATGTGGTACGACGTGCATCCTGAGTTGGTCGAGAAGGCCAAGAAATATGTGGATGAGAAGGCAATTCCACAGCTCCAGGAACTGATCGTGAAGTACCATCCCGAAATTCTTTGGTTTGATGTATCAGGCAAACTGCCTCTATCCGAGCAGTTGCGGATCGTCAAGGCCGTGCGCGCGGCCGATCCCAATGTCGTCATCAACGGCCGCGCGGCCCGCGGCCTGGGAATAAACTTCGGCGATTACGTGGACACGGCCGACAATCCCGCGGAAGTGCGCGAAGCCGAAGGCGATTGGGAAGCAATTCCGACGGTAAACAATTCCTACGGCTACAACAAGTTCGACAACAACTACAAAATACCCGAGTTTTTTATTCAATTGATCGCCAAAATTGCGGCTAAAGGGGGCAATACGCTCTTGAACATCGGCCCAAAGGGTGATGGCATGATTGACGAGAACGCCACGCGCATCCTGGAAGGCATCGGCCGCTGGATGGCCGTCAATGGCGACTCCATTCATGGCACCAGCCACACCCCACTGGATCGTCAAGCTTGGGGCGATTCCACCGTCAAAAGCAACACGCTCTATCTCCACGTTTTCCAGTGGCCAACCGACGGCAAACTTGTCGTCGGTAATCTGCAAGGGGAAGTGGTCCGGGCCTATTCCCTGGCTGATCGAGACTTGCACGCGCTGAAAACGCGGCGGCTGAACGAATCGGATATCGAAGTAACCGTGCCCGCTGCCCCCGCGGATCCGTTCGATACAGTAGTCGTGCTGGAGATGAACGGCCCCGTGAAGGGCGCCAAGGGGCGTCTGCTGGCCACGAATGTCGCGGAGAACCAATTGCTCGCCTTCGACGCCACGCCACACGGCAAGTTCAGCTATGGCGACGGCAAGGCGGGACGTTACTTCGCAGCCGGCTTCACCAAGGCCGAAGACTATCTGGCCTGGCCCATTCGCCTGAACGCGCCGGCGACGTTCGATGTTTCCGTACGATACAGCGCCGGAAGCAACACCGATTTACTCGTCGAGGCTGGCGATCATTCCGTCAGCGCCGTTGTAACTGCCATTGAATCAAAGAACAACGCGGTTGTTCACCTCGGTCAATTGGCGCTCCCTGCCGGCCAGCAAGAATTGCACTTCAGACCGAAGAACCCCGGCGAGATAAGCTTGTTCGAAGTAATACTCAAGCCGGTACCATAATAAATAAGCAAATGCTACCGGCGCGTGCTGGAAATCTTTGCGGTTCGTCTCACGCCGGAGTCGCTTAGCGACAACGGCTATGGCCGGCCGGTCAAGATGCGGGCTGAGTTTGAACAAGCCGGCGTGATGGCCAAGTACGACCGGGCAGCACACTCCGAGCGGATGTACCAAACGCTCGAGGCGGGGCAACAGTAGTTCCTTAGTGGGAACTGGATAGTGCTAAGCAACTCCCCGGTCACGGACGACTGGGGATATTTTTCGGCACGCGCAACAGTAAGCGGCGCGTACCAGACCGAAAAACTTCTATCACGGAATACTCGGGCTTTCGCCGCCTTGGATAGTAGCCATGGCGGCCAGAATGCGAATGTCGCCGGTGGTGTTCCAGACATGCACGGAGCCATCGCAGTAGGCGAAGTTAACTGCTCCGCCGCCGCCGTGGACGCCGGCAAAAGCGCGCTCGCAGGGCTGATAAAAATTGCTGTTCGGATACACCGCTTCACATTTCAAGTAATCAGAATCCATGACCATCGAAACCGAAGAAGCATTGCAGGTTAGCGGGCTGCTGCGGCAATCTCCTGCTGTAATGGCAACATTTGCAGGCAGTGTGACGTCGCCCAAATCCATACCGAACACACTGCTCGCCCAGGCGGCAGAGCGAGTTATGGGGGGTGTGCCGGCTGGTTGAGTGACCGTAGTGTATTCACCGATGAGTAAAGTCTTGGAAGTGCCATCGGTGATTTGACTGATCTTGACTGGGAACTTACTTAATTGCCCCATCGTACAACCAGGGGAGCTGCCGTAACTGGGCTTTTGCCCAGTGGGTGCAGGATTAATCACGACGACCGGCAAGGGTCCTTTGTCAATGGTGCGCATGGTTTCGCCCCCTTTGCCGGCTTGATAGCTATCCCAATAGGCCTCGGCAGGGTTAGCTGGCGTAAAAAATCCACGTCCAGCGACACCTTTGTAGGAACTGGTCATAATGATATGACCGTTTTCGTCGGAGACCTGACCGGTTTGCAGCGACGGTGGATTGGGATCGCTCGGGCACGTTTGCACGGGCAACATCGTTTGGCGGACTGGATCGTTCAACGGGTCCAAATTGGAAACCTCGAAATGATAACGTTGGTATAAGGGCGTTTCTTCCTCGTAGGGAAGAATTTCCAAGGCCCAATTGGTATACCAGGCATGCAAGCCATCCGCGAGAGTTGTCGACCCGCAATAAGTGCCACTGGCCGTTGTGCTGCCCACAACTTTTCCCGGAGGCAAGGTTTTCTTGGCCGAAGCGTAATTCAAACAGGCCAAGCCCATGTTCTTCAAATTATCGGTGCACTGAGTGCGGCGCGCCGCTTCGCGGGCGGCCTGCACGGCGGGCAAAAGCAACGCAATCAAGATCCCGATGATCGCAATCACAACCAGCAGCTCGACGAGCGTAAAACCAACTCGAACTGCAGTCGGCTGCCCGGGGCCAAAGGTGCGGGGCGACGGACGCAGCTCGCATTCGCTGGATTCCTGATTTCCCTTCCGAACATAGACAAAAGGTGCGGCGAACATTGATGTGTCCTCTCTCAAACCCCCCGCCGGAGACGACGGTTGCAAAAACCCTCTGCCAAGAACTGTTTTCCCACTGTGGGCCTTATCAGGGCGCATACGGTACACACTCGTCTGCCGCCAGCCAAAGATGAAACGCACCCTTTGCTACAACCATGAAGCTGTACGCCACGAGCCGTTAGATATTCGAATCCCACTCCCCATGCCGCTACCTATTCCCCCACGGGCAATACTTGCCAGCGTTCAGCCACCACAAACGGATCACTTTCTGGCAGTTGTGATACTGCCAACCTGATCCCCCCAAGTGGTTCCCAACATTGCGCGATGAACCCCACTATGCACACTACGAAAAATCCCTGTATGTTATCGTGGACTGCGGTCGAAATTTACGAAATAAAATCAACTGTTTTATGAAATTCTGACTGATAGGCGATTGGTTCTCAGTCAATCAAGGCTGTAAGAATGGCGGAGAGCTTGAGAGACAATTCTACTAGGTTGAGAGTGCCCAAGCAAATCTTGGTTTGGTGATTCGAAAAACTCTGGGGCGCAAATCATTTTGATGCCAGAAATGCGCCGAAAGCGTTGAATGTCGGTTAAACGCACTCTTTTCTAAAAACCTAAGCCGGCCTTAGCTGCTGATCCATTAAAATACCACCTTGATCTGGCTTAGTTATCCTGCGACCACAAATGTCACAATCGAAAAAACAAACTGGGCCCGCACTTAGGGAATACTGAATATCAACCATGGAACTCTCCTCTACGAAGTTAGTAAATGGTGGTTGCGGCTCCCACACATATATGGAAAGCAATTCGCCCACCAAGATCATTTTACCAAAAGTCATTGCTGCAATAACAGAGAACGATGTGACTGGAGCCACTGCAAATAGCCGAATCAAAAAATGCAATTCAGCAACACCATGACCACACGTGCCCAGGGCAACACCGGCAGCAGGCAAGATTACAATAACGTTTTTGTAAACTCGGAAGGTACCGATTCGCATTACTTCCAATTGACCCCCTTCCCGAAAACTGATCCAGGGAATATGAGAGAATCCAGCCGGCCCATTGGGCCGGAAAGGATTCGCGATGAAGAAGCGACATGGTGCGGAGCAG
>DATJYL010000084.1 GCA_035499655.1 Pirellulales bacterium | reverse complement strand
TGGTTAGCCGAGCCATGCAACGGCGCTTGAATGACCGGATACCGAAGCTGATTTTGCGCCCAGGCAGGCGTCGTCAGCGACAGGAGCGAAAACGAAACGATAGCGCTCAACAGCGCACAAGCACTGCCACGGACGTTCAGCCGCGTCATCGGTGTATACCTGCGATTGGTTTGCGCCTACCGACAGTCGTCCTATACCGTCGTGGCGTGCACCCGGTCGAATGGGCAGGTAATTGCTTCGCGGCGTCCTGCGCGGCAACGAGAAAACAGAAGCTGCAGGTTAGTGCTTGCTTCCGGCCGAAGGATGTACGTCCGTCGGCCTCTCGACCATGCGCTTTTAACCTCTTGCAATTACCGAGCCGGTGCACTCGTTAGGCAAATGTTAGCTGTCGCTCCGTCGTGTGTAATGGCCGCGGTTGGGCGGGTCTAGAAAACGCGGCTAGGTGTAATATAGGACACGATTTGCGTCTAGTCAAAGGACCGGGAAAAAAGATTTCCGCCCAGGGGCTACTTATGACCCGTACAATCCGTATCAGAGTGTCCCAAGACAGCAGTCGTAATTGAAAGAAGGTAAAAAAGAGAGGAAGGGTTTACACGGCCAGGAACGGATTTGCCGCGCGTAGGGGGGCTGGGCGGCAGTTGAAAAGGAACAATTCGATTCCGGCGGGTTGGGGGTCAGATGTGCTTGTCGGCCATGATCAAACGGCCATGGGCTTAACCGCACGTCTTCGTAGGCGGAAGACGAACATTGAGCCAATGGCGAGCAGAACAATAGAAGATGGCTCGGGCACTAAGTTTACCGTTAGAGACAAGCCCGCCGCATCATTGGGGGCAGTCTGCGAACCTCCGTTGATGTAGGTATAGTCGAACCAGCCTGTGGTGGAAGGGCTGGCAGAGGTGTTGGTAATTTCCATGCGCAGGGCGTCATACATCATGCCGTTGGTGTGGCTACTGACGCCAAAAGTGAATTCGTCGTCGACACCATCGGCATTGAGATCAGCAATTGGAAACTGGAAAGCAGCCCATTGATAAAAACCGGCATCGCCACTGCGAGTCATCGGGTCGTCGGGCGAAAAATTGTTGTAGGTCCAGGTTTCCGAATGCCCATTCAGCGTGACCACTAGACTGGCATCCAGCGCTAACACAGCCACGGAAAGGACTACATACTGTCCTTGGGCACGTTGCGTGCTTGTTGTCGTAAAGTGAACTTGCCAGGCCGAGCCATGATAGTTGGCCGGTCCCCCGCCCGCGGTAACGTAAGCTGGACAAGTATTCGTATAGTTGTCCGTAGTACCATTGGCCGAATCGTACAATGGAGGGTTAAAGGTTTGCCATTGATTGGCAATCCACGCATTGGGGTCATTGGTGGCCGGAACAGCCACACTATTAATGGTGGTGGCGGTGGCGTTGTACGAAACAAACCCGTTGTGGCCTAACGTGGCCATTTCGGCCCAGTAGTCGTAGGCGCCGTAATACTGCCGTTTATCGGGACCGGAAGAACCGAGGACCACGGACGAATCGTGGCCGTTGGTGAATTCATTGGCGGAGCGATTGGGCGTGCCGATGGTCCAAATGGGCGGGGAAGTTCCGAAATTCTCCGGCGTGAACGTCGCATTCTGCGGAAGACTTGTTTGCCCTGCCACAATGGGAACGTTGTTGTAGCGCGTTTCTCCCCATTGACCAAGCTGGTACAGGGTTAAACGGTAGGTTCCCGGTACAACATTACTAATCGACCCGTTTCCGTTTTGACCGAGCTGAACCCAATACTGGCTGCCCAGCGTCGATTCCTGCATGTTCACGCCGTTTTCAGAAAGCACCGCCGTGTTATTTGCCGTGTTGCTACTCCAACCGGCGGAATTCGCAGCGGTCATGCTGATGTTGCCCCGTGTTGTCGCAGTCCGGGGAACATAACCGGCCGAAACCAAGGCCGCATCGGAGTTGTACTCGGACAAATATGTAGGAATATTATTGACCGCTGACTGATAGACTTGCGCGCCGGTTCTTCCTGACATCGACTGCACGTTAAATGCAAACGGTCCATACACAATATTGGTGGCGTCGCCCGCCGGGAGGTTGATTCCGTAGCCCGGGTATGCTCCTGATCCGGAACCATCGATGCCATAGTGGTCGGAATTGTACTCGACGTTGATGATGGCCGGATCGGTGAAAGCCAAATCCTGTTTGGTGGGCCCGCCGGTCATCGATTCGGTCGACGGAATGACCCCCGTGACGCCATAACTGGGACCGTACAAGGTCTGCCCTTGATCGAATTGCACGTATGTGGATGTATCGTATTTCGTGAAAAAGTTGGTTCCATTGTCGCCGGCCACGCCCGGCGAAGTGATTTGGTAGGTTACGTTCTGAACCGTTTGGCCTACGTAACCGGAGGTGAGGGGCGGGAACGCAGCACTTACGCCGGGTAGATTATTGGGGCCCGTGTTTTGCTGGTACGTAGAGGTAAAAACTCCTCCAGAAGTAACCCCGCGAAACAGAAACTGGCCCTGCCCTTGACTCCAGGCGGGATCGGTCGAAGCGTGGCTTACTGCTTCATACGCGTGAACCGTTGGGTCATTGTCAAATACAATGTAGTGGATGGAATACGTGATGGCATTTCCGCTGGTGCCCGAAGAGGCCATGGTAGCCGACACATCGACGTAACTGTTGTTCGGCCCAAGCTGCGAATTGAAGGCCCAGGTTCCGTTTCCGATTCCGGCGCTGGCCGTTTCTTCGTCCAATTCGGAAATCAGATTGGAGCTGCCGTTCAATTTAATGGAAGTAATGTCTTGGGCATTGGGATCAAAGACCACCGTGAGCCCTGCATGATTGGTAATCGTCCAATTGGTGTTGCTGTTTTCAGTGAGGGTCACTTGCGCTTGGGATGGCAATGGGCCAAGCAAGAACACGGCAAGCAGGATAAGAACTCCGCTGGCGGTCTGAATACTACAGCGCAATCGTGACCCCCGCGTCAGAGCGACTGTGCCAATCAAAGAGTGTACGGCGATAGCGCCGCAATGCCCGCTTGAGGCTGCTGGCCTCATTTGAATGCCTCCCCCTGCCGATCCGTGCGAAGATCGCCCCCACCACCATCAATTTGGCACGTCAGTGCCGGTAGCATTCTCACCAAAAAAGTCGGCGGTGTCCAGCATTTTGAATAGTCTGGCTAGCTGATTTTAAGGTTTTTTTGGCTGTGCGCCCCCCGAGAGGCCTACCAAAAGCAAAACTGACGCTAAATGGGGACTGGTAACCATCCTGTGCAGTACACCCGGAGGGACTCGAACCCCCAACCCTCAGTTCCGAAGACTGATGCTCTATCCAATTGAGCTACGGGTGCAAAGGCCGCTGCCCGAAAAACCAATGCCGTCGAAAATGGGGCCGCAGCCTGAACGGGATAGATTATCGCAGCGGCTTGGAGGTTCGCAAGACTGGCGCACTCGAACGAGAGAAAATCTATTTTCCATCCAGCTTTTCGCCTTGGCGGATCAGCAGGCGCTCGGCGCGCATGACTTGTTCGGGGTCGCTGCTTTTGGCGGCTTCCTTGAGCGCCGGGACGGCCATGCGACCTAAATCGCGAAGCCGGGCTTCAGCCTGTTCGCGCTTTTCGTAGCTGTTGTCGGCCAGTTGCGCCACCAAGGTTTTGACCTGATCGCGAATTTGTGGATCGATTTTGAAAACCATCACCAATGCCACACGGGAAATCTTGGCGGTGTCGGGATCGACTTCCAACGGCAGTAAATCGTCGATGGTCGCTTGCGGCAGCCGGGCCAGCAGCACCGGCTCGGCCGAATGAAAAAACGCATTGCTGTACATCGACAGCAGCAAATCCGCTTCGCTCTCTTTTAGGCCGGCGGCGATCAGATGTTGTCTTAAGGGCGCAATGGCCTTGGCTTGTAGCTGCGCTTCGTCCAAGGGGCCCGTCATTTCGATTTCGACGGGCGGGTCCGACGGCGTGGCGTCGGCCTTATCGGCGTCGGATTTGGCAGATGTTTTTTCCGCCGAATTGGCCGCGGAGTCGCCGTTGGCCGAACCGGCTGAGCCCGTAACTGCTTGCAGAACGTTCGCCACGGCATTGACCGCGGCGGCGCCGGTAGCCTTACGGGAATCGTTTGCATCGTCTTTGGCGGTCGCCTCTTTGGCAGTGCCCGTTTTGTCCGCTGCTTGCGCTTTTTTGGAGGCCGGCAAATCGTCCAGCCAACCGATGCGCTGGCCGCCGGATGCGGGCGCGACCATCAGCACATCTTTCAATGGATATTTGCCGCTGTTGTACAGCTTGTATTTATCGGGACCGCCTTCGACGCGTAGCGCCAGCGAGACATTCAACTCCGGATCGTAGGCGATGAACCGCTCCGCCCGCGCGCCGTGCAGCACATGCAATACATCAAGTTGGCGGGCTTTGACAAACCAATGGTCTTCGGGCACAAAGCCTAACGTGGCGTCGCCGGGCTCGGTGTTCAATTTCAAATCGTGCCAGGCCAGGCGATTGTTTTTCGTTTCGGCTTCCGGCCACTGCCCCACAAATCGGCCGCTGGTCATGCGCAGCAAAACGTCGACCGGATCGGTAGGCGGGCCGGAAAACGTGATCACGCTCAGCGGGGCGACGTCGGGATGATCGGGCTCAGCCTTGCGGCTGCGGAACGTATCGACTAAGCCCGGCATGGCGCTGGGATAGCCCCCCACGGCGTTGAGCTGCGTTTGATTGACCTCCGTAACCCAGACCGACCATTCATGAATTTCCAACGGAAGGGTTTGAGCCCAAACGCTTTGGTGGACCATCACCGCCAGTAGTAGCCCGATCCAGGATGCCCTGTGTGAAACTCGAACGGATTGGAATGAGCAGCGAGTTGGCATGCTGTTGGTTCTCGGAAGAGAGCTCTTGGCCACGCGTTATTACCGATTGCACATTTATTTCCGATACAGACGCGGTTCGGCCCAAATCACGCGGTCTTGAATGTCTTCGTCTTTGCCGAAGTCGACTTCCAGCGTCAGTAATTTCGCGCCGCTGACGGAAAGCTCTAATACTTGCGGGTCTTGATCGGCCCGCAACTCGGGCTTGGCGAACAGTTCTTTTCCATCGGCCAGCACGCGGCAGGCCACGTTGCCGTGGGTTCCGGCCGCATCGTCGAAACCGACGGTGGTTTTGAACGTGGAGAATTGGCCGTCCAGCGCGTAATTGAGCACGCAGCGCGAATGGACGGCCAAGCCTTTGGCGTAGGTTTTGCCTTTCATTTTCAACGGGCCGCCGTCGAGCGATTCATCACGATGGTAACTTAGCAACCGCCCGAAGTACGGCGTTTGCTCCGCGGTAACCGGTTGCTGATCGGAAAGATGCACGAGGTTCCCGTTGCGCGTGGATATTTCGCTCACGCTATTCAGCGGAATTTCCCACGTCGTTTTCCAGGGCATTTGCAGAGCAATTTTGCCCTCGGCCAGCCCTTGCCAACTGCCGGAAAGCACATCGCCATTCGATAGTTGCACCACTTGCTGCGCGGCGTGCGTGGGATGGGCGGCGGGATGAGCCGCAAACACCATAGCCTGCAAACGATCCCCAGCGATGGAATGTTCTTCACCTTCGTAGACAAACCGCAATTGCTGGCCTTCCCACTTTTTGATGCGGCCGGCAATTTCCGCCAGTTTGCCATCTTTCGCCAGGACGATGGCCAAATCGTCGTTGCCCGGCTGGGCGCGGCGCTGGGCGTACCGTTTTTTTGCCTCCGGCGTGGCCTGCTCGAGCAAAAAACCCTGCGCTTGCAAGAGCGGAATTTGCAAATTGGACTGCCAGGGAGTATCCAGCGAAAGTGCATCGTCGGTCAGTTGTTCAAGGGAACCTCGAATCGAATCGTCACCCGCTAAGTCGACGGAAATTAAAAACGTTTCGCTGTTGCCGGATTTCGGACTGCCGCCGGTTTTGGCCGGCGCCGCCGCACTCATTTGGGCCTGATCGCTCGTATGTGTGTCAGCCTTTACGCTGAGCTTGTCGGTGGAATTGTCGGAATAGGTGAGAATGAATTGCAGTTCGTGATCGTACAAATCGACAGCGGGTGGTTCAAAATACACGTCCGCCGAAGAAGATTGGGGAGTGCGTTGGAGGAGCAGCCGCCAACTGGGCGAATCGGCCGGTTCCATCAGCCACACGTGCGGCGGCGACCGCAACACCAAACGAATTTGTTGAACTTGTTTTTGGGCCGGCAAGCCCAACAAACGCACGTGAACATCTTGAATGCCGTTGCCCGACAGCGGACTGCCGACTTGCACAAAATCGTGCTGATCTTGACCGATCCATTTGGTCGACAGGCCCGCGGCAACGCCGAATGTCAGTTTTTGCAAATCTAACAAATCGATAGATTGTGGCGGCTGAGAATCGACTTTCAGCGCGCCCTCGACCACATCGAGCAGTGCCCCTTTAATTTCTTTGTCGTCGGCCGTCAGCACGATGACTTGCCGCGCTTCCGACGGTTGCGGCTGGGCAGGCATTTCAGCCCCCTTGTCGCCGCTTTTATCAGCAGATTTATCGGCGCCAGTGTCTGCGGCGAACAAGCCTGTTGTGGCCGCGGCGCTTGCCAACAGGGCTAAAGCCATCCACAACAGCATTCGCTTGAGAATCGGTTGAATCATTTTGACGTGTCAGGCGCTGGAGTGGAATCTGTGGCCGGCGTGGGGGCGCCCGTGGCGGAATTTGCACCGGTCGTTGGGGCCGCGGCGGATGGGGCATGATCGGCGGCGGGCGCCGCCTGTTCTTCAGCTTTCAATGGTTGTTCTTCGGCCAAACGTTTGAAATATTGCTCCAGCACGCCTTGATAATGGGCCGGAAAGCCATCGGTCATCGATTGCAAAATTCGTTCCCGTTCGTGCGCAGGCAAATCGGCCCAGTGTTTTCCCTCGTCGTTGGGGTCGTGCAATTTGCCCATGCCGCCGGGCCCGGCTTTAACCCGCGAATCTTGCATCGGCCGCATCGGATTCATGCTGGCGGGGCCGTTGCCCATTTGTTGGCGTTGTTTTTCCAGTGCCGCGATCAAGACATCAAGCTTATGCACCGCGTCCTGCTGGGTCTCTTGAGTAAGGGCATCCGTCGACGATTTGGCCAACCAATGCGTGGCCACTTTCATATCTTGTGAAATGTCGCCCAGTGGATCGGCCGAGGGTTGCTCTTCGTCCGCGGCCTGGGCACTGGCAATGCCAAACAACAGAAAGCCAAACACAACACCGCAAACGCATCCGAGCAATTTTATGGTCCAGCGGTGCATGGCATATTCTCCCGTGAATGAAATTCAAAACTCGCTACTGTTGCACTTCGTTGCCGCGTTGGGTATTCAGTTTATCGGTCACGTCGTACACGTCTTGCTGCCGATCGTGGAGGGCTTGGATGCGTTGCTGCAGCTCAGTCGACAGATGATCCAGTTCGGCGGTCCGTTGATCGTCGGTCTGCTTGGTCTCGCGAGTGACCCTGGTTTGCAACATGCGGATCATTTTAAGCTCGGCAATCATGCGGTTCAATTCTCGCACCCGATCTTGTTGATTG
>DATJYL010000083.1 GCA_035499655.1 Pirellulales bacterium | reverse complement strand
TTTGAGCCGGGGTTTCAGCAAAATTAAGGGGGGGCGAAATGGGACGCCAACTGGTGACTGCGGAAATGGCCGCCATACGGGTTGCGGCATGAGTGGTGGCGGGGGCGGAACCGCCGGCTGCGGCGGCGCTGCCATTGGAAGAAAGTGTGGGGGAAAAGCTCGTACTCACGAAGAACTCCTTACAAAATCAGAGACGCTTGCCAAGAAATTCCATCCTTTGGAATTTTGGCAGTTCGGGTTAGATACACAGAGTGGCGTCCATGACTCTGTAAGGCGATGCACACTGATCTGCCGCGGTATGGGCAAACGTCATGCCGCAATGCCAGGAAAGCAACCGCTTCGGCCGCGCATTTTTGGGGGACGAAAGCCCAGGGGCCTTAAGTCACAAATGGCAACGCACAAACACGGCGCAGAAATGCTTATGGATAATTAACGTTCGCTCGACGCAAGCGCCATGATTATCGTGCATTTTGCCTGAGATTTGATCTATCGTTGCTTAAATCGTCGGCATTCTTCGATTTATTCCCCTCCCTTGCGCGGCCGGTTATTTCAGCCCAACCCCGTTGCAAGTAGGCAATTAGGCGCTATCATGTTGTTTCTGCGCGCCTGCTCCGTGCTCTGGCATTGTGATTGCTAATAGAGGTGAATCCAAAAAAGTTCTTTTGCCGCTGGCTGGGGAGTTAGCGGTTGTCATGGATCCAGTGCAGCGGTTCCATTGGTCGGCCTAGCTATCTAGAACATTGATCTCAAACTTTACCTTCTGGTTTTTTTGAAAGGGGATTTGCTGTGAAGCCAAAAGAAGTGTTGGCATTGTGCCGCGAAAAGGATGTCAAGGCGGTGGACTTACGGTTCATGGACTTCCCGGGCCTGTGGCAGCACTTCACCGTGCCGGTCAACAAGCTGGATGAAGACGTGTTTGAAAACGGGTTGGGCTTCGACGGCTCCAGTATCCGCGGTTGGCAGGCCATTAACGAAAGCGACATGCTCGTGGTGCCCCAGCCGGAGACGGCATTTATCGACCCGTTCACCACTATCCCCACGCTGGTGATGGTGTGCAACATTCAAGACCCGATTACCCGCGAAGATTATTCGCGCGACCCGCGGAATGTGGCCCGTAAGGCCGTGAATTACTTAAAAAGCACCGGAATTGCCGACACGTGCTTCATTGGTCCGGAAGCGGAGTTTTTCATATTCGACGACGTGCGTTACGACTTCAATCAGCACGAAGGGTACTACCACGTGGACAGCGTGGAAGGGGAATGGAACCGCGGCCGTGATGAGGGACCAAACTTAGGCTACAAAATCCGCTACAAGGAAGGTTATTTTCCGGTGCCGCCGGCCGATGCCTTGATGAACATCCGCAACGAGATGATGCAGACGATGATCGATTGCGGCATCGACATCGAGGCGCAGCACCACGAAGTGGCGACGGCCGGACAAAGCGAAATCGACATGCGGTTCCAAGAGTTGGTGCGGATGGGCGATCAGGTGATGATTTACAAATACATCATCAAGAACGTCGCCAAAAAGTACAACAAAACCGTCACGTTCATGCCTAAGCCGCTGTTCGCGGACAATGGCTCCGGCATGCACACCCACATTTCGCTGTGGAAAGGCGGCAACCCGCTGTTCGCCGGTAGCGGTTATGCGGGACTCAGCGAGACGGCCATGTTCGGCATCGGGGGCTTGCTCAAGCACGCCCCGTCGATTCTGGCGTTTTCCAACCCAACGACCAACAGCTACAAGCGACTGGTGCCGGGTTACGAAGCGCCGGTGAATTTGGCCTACTCGCAGCGGAACCGTTCGGCGTCATGCCGCATTCCGATGTACAGCCCCAGCCCGAAGGCCAAGCGCGTGGAGTTCCGCTGCCCCGATCCTTCGTGCAATCCGTACCTGGCCTTTGCGGCCATGTTGATGGCGGTGATCGACGGTATTCAGAACAAACTGAACCCGGGCCAGCCGCTGGACAAGGATATTTACGACCTGTCGCCGGAAGAACTGGCCGAAGTGCCCAAGACGCCGGGGAGCTTGGAAGAAGCGCTGTCGGCCTTGAAGCACGATAACGCTTTCCTGTTGCGCGGCGACGTGTTTACCAAAGACGTGATCGACACGTGGGTTTCGTACAAAATGGATAAGGAAGTCGACGCCATGCGGCTGCGGCCCCATCCGTACGAATTCTGCCTGTATTACGATATGTAGCAAGCGGCTGGCGGCAAGTAGCGGGCGGCCGGCAGGTATATAAAGCCGCGACCGTTGGTCGCGCATCACAACCAAAAAAGACGCCAGCCCAGGGGTAGCAACCCCTGGGCTTTTTTATTGGTAACGTCTGTTCACTGCTAACAACTACAAGAACAGAATTCTACCGACTGCGGCGCTTATAAGCGGCTGCCGCCAAGCCAATGCCCCCCAGTCCCAGCAAACCGAGCGCAGCCGGTTCGGGCACGGCGCTGGCGCCAAAATCGAATTCATAACTTGTCGCGGCGCCCAGTTGTTGAATCAAAAACGTGTATGTGCCGGCGGCGAGGGGCGGAGTGAAACCCTGAGATCCTGGAGCATCGGCAGGATTCGCCATGATTGGTAATAGATCAGCTCCTGCGAGGTTCTGTACTGGAAGCGAACCGTTAGTAACGGAAGTGCCAAAATGCGTGTAACCTTCGTAAGCTGAAGCGGTGGTTTCCGGATTTCCCACAAACGCGGAACCGGCCTGGAAGCCAGTGAAGCCTTGCGAATCGGTCGAAGTATAGACGGCCAGAACGTCAGAGCTCAATTGCAAGCCCGCGGGGACGGTAATGGCAATCCAATCTGCGGAGTTGCCCGGACCGACCGAGCCGATGACAGGGTTGGTCCCCGAGGCGATCGTAAACGGAGTCGGAGACGATTGATTGGTCGACAAGTTGCCGTTAACCGCTTCGTTGTAGCTGTTGGCCGCCAGCGCGGGAACCACCAACATCGGGCAAACGCAGACAGCGATAATTCCTTGGAATGTCGTCATAGCAATGCGCATAGGAATTGCCTTTCGCATAAAACTCCCCTGATAATTGGATTCTGCAGCTCACATACCGTGCATATACAAGTATTGGCCAATTTATCGAGTCCTGACGGGCCCGTCAAGGAAATTGCTCGTTTTTGTTTGTGTTTTTTGGGTTAAAATCGCGCAGGTCCGGTGCGGCTGAAAAGTGGCGTGCTTTTCGGCTAGGATGGTGGCCTGTCTTTCTCGGTTGAATTGTTGAATTTGCTTGGGGATTACCAGGATGATGAGCATCTCCGCCGCTACTTTGGCCGCTTTGGCAAAGTTTGATACGCCCACGATCAGCAACACGATTGAGCTGTTCGACGTGGTGCCGCGCAACCGTGGGTATATGGATGGCCGTATTCGAGCGGCATTTCCGGAATTGCCGCCGATGGTGGGTTTTGCCGCTACGGCGTCATTTCGCAGCGACGCTCCTCCCGCCACGGGCGACGCATACGGCAGCATCGATTTGCAAGTGGCACGTTTTGCCGAATTGCTCGGACCGGCCGCCGTGGTGTTTCAAGACTTTGACGACCCGGCGGTGGGCGCCACGTTTGGTGAAGTCATGTGCTCCACGTATCGGGCATTCGGATCGGCGGGGTTGATCACTTCGGGCGCTGGCCGCGATTTGGAACAAGTTCGGGCTTTGAATTATCCGGTATTCACCGGCGGCACGATTTGTTCGCACGGCTATTGCCATATTTTGCACCTTGGACTGCCGGTGCGCGTCGGGGGCTTGATGGTCAACAACGGCGATTTACTGCACGGCGACTTGAACGGCGTGACGCGCATTCCGCTGGAAATTGCCGACCAACTTCCCCAAGCTGCAGCCGAGTTTGCCGCTGCGGAAAAAATCGTGCTCGATTACGTCCGCTCGCCGGGTTCGAAAACCGTCGCGGAGTTTACAGCGCGTCGTAAAGAATTTTCAGCCCAAGTAGCGCAATTGATGGACCGCGTGCAACGAAAACGCTGAAGAAAATTTGCGACCGCTGTCGGCCCAGAATATGCCCAACAACTTGGGAAAAACCTGGGCCTATCTCGCCGCCGCCCTTTCGGAACGTCTTTGTTATATAGGCGGCAAACTCAATGCCCCTTTGCGATTTGCACCTAGAATGAAGGATAAAAGTGGGTGGTGGGACAATTTGAAATTCCGACAGCCGCTTTTCCCGACTGACACAGTCGGGCTATGTTCAAATTAGCCCACCACCTAAAAGTGCCTATCTTCGATGAACTTAAGAGCCGCGGACTGGCATTCGAAACGCTAATTCTTACATAAGTTGCTTTCTTGTATGATATTACGCCGCATTACAAGTGCTGAAACGCGATCTAGTTTAGTCTTGTATTCAGATTTCTAATTACGTGTTGCTTGACTTCGGGCAACAAGATCCTTACGCTACTATGTTCTGGACAAATACTTATCTTAACTGGTATTCGAATTCCTAATTCTTTGAGCTTCGATATTCAACTGCGGTGATCTATGCACCTGAAGTCGCTGAAAGTGTTTTGCGACGTTGTCGGACGTCGTAGTTTTTCCCGCGCGGCGGTGGAAAACGGCATCTCGCAATCCGGCGCCAGCCAGGTCGTTCATCAACTGGAGCGACACTTGGGCACAAAGCTGATTGACCGTTCCAAGCGACCCTTTACGCTGACTCCCGAAGGGGAAATTTATTACGGCGGCTGCCGCAAAATTGTGGAGCGTTATTTTGCGCTGGAAGATCGTGTGCGGACGCTGCACGATGAAGTGGCCGGCCGCGTGCGCGTGGCCTCGATTTATTCGGTGGGGCTGCATCACATGGATCGTTACCTGCACCAATTCCTGAGCCAATATCCCAAGGCGAACGTGCGACTGGAGTACCTGCATCCGCACAAAGTTTACGATGCGATTGAAAGCGATCATGCTGACTTGGGGCTGGTGAGTTACCCCAAGCCCTCGCGCACGATCAAAGCCATCGGTTGGCGTCAGGAACCGATGGTGTTGGTGTGTGCGCCGGGCCACCGATTTGCGAAGCGGCAGCACGTGTCGCTGGAAGAGGTGGCCGGTGAGGCGCTCGTGGGATTCGACGCCGATTTAACCATCCGTCGCGAGATCGATCGGGTGTTGTTGGAACATCGCAGCGAAATCAACGTCGTGATGGAGTTCGACAACATCGAAACCATCAAACGGGCAGTCGAAATCGACGCCGGGGTCAGCTTGTTGCCGGCGCCCACCGTGGTGCGGGAAATGGAAACGGGGGCTTTGTCCGCGGTGCCGCTGTCGACCAACGAGCTGGTGCGGCCGCTGGGAATTATCCATCGCCGGGGGAAAGATTTAGGCGTGACGGTGCGGAAGTTTATTGAATTATTGCGCGGCGAAAGCCATTTAAGCGGCGCTCACGTCCCGGCGACGGCGCAGCATGGCGAGGCCGACTCTGAGTTTACCGCCGCAGGACGTGGCGCCCCGGGACATGGCGCCTCAGGGCATAACGGCCGCAATCATTTGGCGGGCAACGGAGCTGCGGCACTGGCTGTTCAACCGGCGGCGGCGCATTGAGGCAAGTCAGCAATCGATCTCAAATTGTGCGTAGGGAAACGACCAATTCAGAATTTATCGAACAGGTAAGGCTATGGAGTCACAATTTCCACACGATCGGCGACCATGCGAGGGCTTGTACGATCCGGCCTTCGAGCATGACGCCTGCGGGGTAGGCTTCGTCGTCAACATGCACGGCGAAAAGAGCCATCAAATTGTGCGGCAAGGGTTGGAGATTTTGGTGAATCTTACTCATCGCGGGGCCTGCGGGTGCGATCCGCTGACCGGCGACGGCGCCGGCATTCTCCTGCAAATGCCGCACGAGTTTTTTCAGGCCGCGCTGCCGGCCCTGGGAATTCAATTGCCGGCAGCCGGAGAGTATGGGATTGGCAATGTGTTTTTGCCGCCGGATGAAAAAGAGCGCCGCTATTGCGAGGAACGTTTGGAAGCCATTTGCGCCGATGAAGGCCAGCGGTTTTTGGGATGGCGCGACGTGCCGGTCAACAATTCCGGCATCGGCCGCACGGCGCGCGAAGTGGAGCCGTTGATTCGGCAGGCAATTATTGGGCGTGGCGAACATACGCCGGCGGAATTGTTCGAGTGGAAGCTGTATGTGATTCGCAAACGGCACGAATTGGAAATTCGCGCTTCGAACGATTTGCAGCAAAAAAAATGCTGCTACGCCTGCACGCTGTCATCCCGGGTCATCGTTTATAAGGGGTTGTTACTGGCCGATCAGGTGGAACAGTTCTACGAAGATTTGCACGACGATCGGCTGGTGTCGGCGTTGGCCTTGGTGCATCAGCGGTACAGCACGAATACTTTCCCCACTTGGGATTTGGCCCATCCGTTCCGCTTCCTGGCGCATAACGGCGAAATCAATACGCTGCGCGGCAACGTGAACTGGATGTATGCCCGCGAAAGCATGCTCAAGCATCCGATTTATGGCCCCGATTTGTGGAAAATCTGTCCGATTTGCGTCCCCGGCGCCAGCGACTCGGCGATTTTCGACAATGTGCTGGAACTGCTGGTGCTGACCGGGCGCTCGCTGGCGCAAGCCATGTCGATGCTGATTCCCGAGCCGTGGAGCGGCCACGAAAGCATGCCGGACGATTTGAAGGCGTACTACGAATATCAGGCCTGCCTGATGGAGCCGTGGGATGGTCCGGCCTCGATGGCGTTTACCGACGGCACCGTGATTGGGGCGACGCTGGATCGCAATGGCTTGCGCCCCAGCCGCTATTGGGTGATGAAAAACGGTTTGGTGGTCATGGCCTCGGAAGCCGGCGTGTTGGCGCTGCCACAAGATCAGGTGGAATACAAGGGGCGCTTGCGGCCGGGCCGCATGTTCCTGGTCGATACGACGCAGGGCCGCATCATCCGCGACGACGAAATCAAAACCGGTTTGGCCGCGCGGCATCCGTATCGGCAATGGATTACCGAAAATCAAGTGAAACTGGACGATCTGCCGGACGTGGCCGGCGTGAACGGCCATTTGGACGAACCCCTGGTGAAGCTGCAACGTGCCTTCGGTTACACGCTGGAAGATTTACGGATTATTATGGGACCGATGGCCACCGACGGTTACGAGCCAATCGGCTCGATGGGCAACGATGCGCCGTTGGCCGTTCTGTCGGAACGCCCGCAGTTGTTGTACAACTATTTCAAGCAACTGTTTGCGCAAGTGACCAATCCACCGCTGGACGCCATTCGGGAAGAAATCATCACCTCGATGATTACGACCATCGGCTCGGAAGGAAATTTACTTGACGAAACACCCGAGCAATGCCGGCTGCTGCGGTTGGAAGCGCCGGTCATCACCAACGGGGAAGTCGCCAAAATCAAGGAGCTCAATGCGCCCGGTTTACGCAGCCGGACGCTTTCCATTCTGTTCCCGAGAGATGTCGGAGCTACCGGCTTGCAGCAGCGGCTAGAAGAGCTGCGAGCTGAAGCCAGCCGGGCGATTGAAGAAGGCGTGGCGATTATCGTGCTGTCGGACCGCGGGGTGAATCACGACCATGTAGCCATTCCCGCCCTGCTGGCCGTCAGCAACGTGCATCATCATTTACTGCGCGAAGGGACGCGCACCCGATGCGGGCTGGTCATCGAAACGGCCGAAGCCCGTGAAGTGCATCATTTTGCCCTGCTGACCGCGTACGGTGCGGGCACAGTCAACCCGTATTTGGCATTGGCCACGCTGGACGAGATGCTCTCGCAGCGTTATTTGCCGGACAACTTAACCCATAAGCAGTTGCAGAAAAACTATGTGAAAGCGGCGGTGAAGGGCGTGCTAAAAGTGATGTCGAAAATGGGCATCTCCACGCAGCAAAGTTACCGCGGCGCCCAAATTTTCGAGGCGGTTGGCTTGAATTCGAACTTTGTGAACGAATATTTCACGTGGACCCCCAGTCGCATCCAAGGGGTGGGCCTGACGGAAATTGCCGAAGAAACACTGCGACGGCACGAGCACGCTTATCCGCGCGCGGAAGTTCCCGAATTGCTCGATTTAGACGTTGGTGGCCAATATCAGTGGCGCCGCAAAGGCGAGGCGCACGTGATGAATCCGGAGGTCGTGGCCAAGCTGCAACACGCCACGCGGATCAACAGCCGGGAGGAATTCAAACAGTTTTGCAAGCTGATCGACGAGCAGCAAACGCGGTTGCTCACGCTGCGCGGCTTGCTGGAATTTCGCAAAGAAACCCAGCCGGCGCCGTTGGACGAAGTGGAGCCGGCCAAGGAAATCGTCAAGCGGTTTGCCACCGGAGCGATGTCGTTCGGCTCGATTTCCAAAGAAGCGCACGAAACGCTGGCCATTGCCATGAATCGCATCGGCGGGAAAAGCAACACCGGCGAAGGAGGCGAAGACGCGGCCCGATATATGCCGGACGCCAACGGCGATTTGCGCTCCAGCGCCATCAAGCAAGTGGCCAGCGGCCGCTTCGGCGTCACCAGCGAATACCTGAACAGCGCCAAAGAACTGCAAATCAAAATGGCTCAGGGGGCCAAGCCCGGCGAAGGAGGCCAGTTGCCCGGGCATAAGGTTGATCAAGAAATTGCCCGTATTCGCCATAGCACGCCGGGAGTGGGTTTAATTTCTCCGCCGCCGCATCACGACATTTACTCCATCGAAGATTTGGCCCAACTCATTCACGATTTGAAAAACGCCAACCGCCGGGCCCGCATTAGCGTGAAGCTGGTGGCGGAAGTCGGCGTGGGCACCGTCGCCGCCGGCGTGGCCAAGGGAAAATCGGACGTGGTGCTGATCTCCGGGCACGATGGCGGCACCGGCGCCAGCCCGCAAACTTCCATCAAGCATGCCGGTTTGCCGTGGGAACTAGGTCTGGCCGAAACGCATCAAGTGCTGGTGAAGAACGATTTGCGCGGCCGAATCATCGTGCAAACCGACGGCATGATCCGCACCGCGAAAGATGTGGCGATAGCCGCGATGCTGGGGGCTGAAGAATGGGGAATTGCCACCGGGGCGCTGGTCACCATTGGTTGCATTATGATGCGCAAATGTCATCTCAACACGTGCCCCGTGGGCGTGGCCACGCAAGACCCGGAACTGCGGAAAAAGTTCTCCGGCAAACCGGAGTACGTGGTGAACTTTTTCTTTTTGCTAGCCGAAGAACTGCGGGAACTGATGGCGCGGCTGGGCTTTCGCACGATCAACGAAATGGTGGGTCGTGTCGACATGCTCGACAGCCGCAAAGCGATTGCCCATTGGAAGGCCAAGGGGTTGGATTTCTCCAGCATTTTGTACAAGCCGGAGGCGCCATCGCACATTAAAACGTATTGCAGCGAGCCGCAAGCTCACGGCCTGGAGCAATCGCTGGATGTCACGACGCTGCTCGATTTGTGCCGTCCGGCGATTGAGCATCAGACTCCCGTCACGCTCGATTTGCCGATCCGTAACATCAACCGGACGGTGGGCACCATTTTGTCCAGCGAAATTACTCGGAAATACGGCGCTCACGGGTTCGACGTGGAAGACACCGTTCAACTCAACTTCAAAGGCTCGGCGGGCCAAAGCTTGCTGGCCTTTGGCGTGCACGGCGTCACGGTGCGTGTGGAAGGAGATGTGAACGACTATTGCGGCAAGGGGCTTTCCGGCGGCAGGATTATTGTTTATCCACCACGGGAAGCCACCTTTGCCGCCGAGAAAAACATTGTGGCCGGCAATGTGGTGCTGTACGGCGCCACCAGCGGCGAGCTGTATTTGCGGGGCGTGGCCGGTGAGCGGTTTTGTGTTCGCAACAGCGGCGCGCACGCCGTCGTAGAAGGGGTGGGAGACCATGGTTGCGAATACATGACCGGCGGGCGGGCCATTATTTTGGGGGAAACCGGCCGGAATTTTGCCGCCGGCATGAGCGGCGGCATCGCCTATGTGCTGGATCAAACCGGCCGCTTCCCCAAGCTCGTCAATAAGGAAATGATCCAGTTGGAAGAGCTCAATGCTGATGACCGCGAATACATTGGCAAAAAACTAGCCCAGCACGTGCATTACACGGGCAGCACGATCGGCCAACGGGTGCTGGACGATTGGGACAACATGATCGGTAAGTTTGTTAAAGTGATGCCGACCGATTACAAACGTGCGCTGGCGGAAATGGCCAAGGCCCATTTGCCAACTTCTGCCGAAGCGGAAACGGCGCCGAAGGCCGTGGTGAATGTGTAATTGAACCGCAGAGACGCAGAGGCGCGGAGAGGCAAAGAAAAGAGAATGATGTGGGGGCAGCAGATCATGCCATCGAAAGAAATATTTGATCCCAGTTGGTTAGGGCTAGAAGGCGACAGCCGTACTGAAAAGCCAACGGCTACGAGGACAACTGCTGAGTTATCACCACACCATGATGAAACACTGACAAATATCACGGAATCGTTGGAATGTCTTCAAGAAATTAAAATCACGACTCAAACAATTAAATCGAATCAACAGCAATCGCTTGAATTGACAAAAGGCATCCATTCGATGCTGTCCTTTTTCACAATTCTTGCGGTCATTGGATTATTACTTTTGGCGGTGGAAATATTCATACCTATATTTCGGAAATGATTGCTTCAATCTTTTCTCTGTGTCTCTGCGTCTCTGCGGTAAGTTAAATCGTAACGAACAGGCGGGTTCGATGGGTGATGTTCGCGGGTTTATGAAGTACGGCCGCAAGACCAGCGGCAAAGAGCCGATTCCGGAACGGATCAAGCACTATCGTGAATTTCTCACGGTTTTGTCTGACGACGAGCTGCGCAAGCAGGGCGCCCGGTGCATGGATTGCGGCGTACCGTTTTGCCATACCGGCTGCCCGCTGGGGAACATCATTCCCGATTGGAACGATTTGGTATACCGCGACCAATGGCACGAGGCCATCAATCGCCTGCACGCCACGAATAACTTTCCGGAGTTCACCGGCCGAGTGTGCCCTGCCCCGTGCGAAGCCGCCTGCGTGCTGGGCATTAACGAAGACCCGGTGGCGATCAAGCAAATTGAATGCTCCATCGCCGACCGCGGTTTCGACGAGGGATGGATTATTCCAGAGCCGCCCACGGTGCGGACCGGCAAAAAAGTTGCCGTCATTGGCAGCGGCCCATCGGGCTTGGCGGCGGCACAACAACTCAACCGCGCCGGACATTCGGTGACCGTTTTCGAGCGGGCCGACCGGCCGGGTGGCTTGCTGATGTACGGCATTCCCGATTTCAAGCTGGAAAAATCGCACGTTTGGCGGCGGATTAAACAATTGGAAGAAGAAGGGGTGGAGTTTAAGTGCAACTCCCACGTCGGCGTGAACGTGGCGACGGCTGATTTGCGCCGCGATTACGACGCCATTTTGCTGTGCGGCGGCGCCACCCAGGGGCGCGATTTGCCCATCCCAGGGCGTGAATTCAGCGGCATTTACTTTGCCATGGAATTTTTGCCGCAGCAGAACAAAGTCAATCAAGGCGATAAAATCCCGGAGCAAATTCGCGCCACCGATAAAGACGTGATCGTGATCGGCGGCGGCGACACCGGGAGCGATTGCGACGGCACTTCCAATCGGCAAGGTTGCAAAAGCCTGACGCAGTTCGAACTGCTACCGCAACCGCCGGATGTGGGCAATTATCCGCGGGCCGATCAGCGCCCGGCCGGCACACCGTGGCCGTTGTGGCCCATGATTTTGCGCACCAGCACCTCTCACGAAGAAGGCTGCCGCCGCGAATGGAGCATTTTGACCAAGGAATTTCGCAGCGATTCGGCCGGCCACGTGGAAAGTCTTGTAACCGTGCGCATCGAATGGGTTAAAGACGAGCAGGGGCGACACGTGTTCAAGGAAGTTTCCGGCACACAGGAGGTCTGGCCGTGCCAGTTGGTTTTGTTGGCGATGGGTTTTGTCGGCCCGGAAAAGCGCGGCCCGATTTCCGATTTGAATTTGGAAATGGACCCCCGTGGCAACGTGAAAACCGACGGCAATTACACGACCAGCCAGCCCGGTGTGTTTGCCGCGGGCGATTTGCGCCGCGGGCAATCGCTGGTGGTGTGGGCCATTCACGAAGGGCGCGAGGCGGCGCGGGCTGTGGATAAATATCTCATGGGCGTGTCGCATTTGCCCAGCGTCAACGCGGGCGATTTCGCCTGGAAGTAGGAACGTGAGTCATTCCTGTGATAGTCTTTGCTGTCGTATGCAAACGGTTACCGAATCTTCGACCTTTCGAACTTACCTCGGCGTACATCTAAATTAGGCAAAGTGCTATAATAATCACATTGGGGAGCGGTTTACACAGTTTCGATTTGCTCGGAGTTTTGGCGATGTCTACAGAAGCATGGACAGATATCGAAACTGAACGTGCCAAACAAATTTGGAGCGAGTACGCGGCAAACCACGATCTCTCGGACCGAAAAGGCCAAGCGGCTGGTATTGATCCGGCCACAGGGCAAATTTGGTTCGGAGAATCGGCCGCCGACATCGCACATCAATTAGAAGATGCCGGCACATCCAAGCCGCTTTTCTTCATTCGTGTTGGTTATGAAACCTACCTTCGGAAAGGAGGTCGCCGTTGATCCGTGGGACGGTCTCTCCTGATGGTGTTCCTCTCATAACACTCACCGTGGCGGGCAGGCAATGGTCGGCAATTATCGGCACGGGTTTTAATGGTGATTTAGAGTTGCCGTTGCAACTTAAAGATCAATTGCGTGCGCAATTTATTGGCCGCATCGAATCTGCGTTAGCCGGAGGCCAGAGCATTGAAGAAGACGCTTACTCGGTCAAATTCCCTTTCAATGGGCAAACTCTTCTGGCCGAAGTAACATTTGTTGCTGGCAACGAAATCTTGATCGGCACGCGGCTTCTTCGTGCCCACCGGCTTGAAATAAATTTTCCTCAGCGGTCCGTGCTGATTGAGTGATTGGGTTAACTCGAGCCATTCTTCGACGACGACGGGTACGTGCCCACTTCGATGTGAAAGCCGTCGGGGTCGCGGAAAAACAACTGCTGAACGCCGGTGTCGGCTTGTTGATTTCGCCGGAATGGAATGCCGTGTTCTTGGAGCAAACGTTCGACCGCCGGTAGATCGTTAGTATGCAGCGCCATGTGATAATCGCGAGTGCGAATTTCGCCGCCCGGCGGCACGGTCACTTCGCCCGCAGATTGGTCGTGGCCGAGCAAATGAATGCACAGTCCATGTCCGTAGAGCCACGCACCGGTAAACTTGAAATTCGGCCGGGGCACTTCCTGAAAACCCAGCGCTTGGCAATAAAACTGCTTGCTAGCATCGAGACGGCGCGTGACCAGGGCGACGTGGTTGAGAGCCGAAATTGGCAGGGGGGCAGGCATGGAAGCGATCTCTGCAGAAATGTCATATTTGCCAATGCGCTACAATTTGCATGATAAGTCATCCCAGTGGCAGCTGGTAGCGCATCTCCAAGGGGAACCGGCTTTTACGCTAAAACGAATTCTCTCAGGCAGAACCTGGGCCGGTTGTAACGATTTTCTCGATTCTGCCGATTCTGCCGGCCGATAACGCTTCCAGGCAGCCGCGCTGGTCTTGTCGGCAAAGCGGTGCCGGTCAGATAGCAATTTGGGGGGGTAACTCTGATGACGAAGCAATTTTTGTGTGCTGTCGTGTTGGCTGCAACGGGGCTGGCTGCCTCGGGAGGCTGTTGCAGCATGGATTATCTGTGCGGACTGCACACCCATTGCAACGGCTGCTACGGCGGTTGCGATACATGCGGCAGCTGCGGCCAGTGCGGCGGCTCAGGATGCGGCGAGTGCTCCAGCGGTGGTTGCAGCCAGTGCACCCATTGCGGCAGTTGTGGTTGCGGCAATAACTGCTCGTGCGGCAATTCCTGCGGCTGTTCGTCATGTTCAAGCTGCGGCAGTTGCGATTCGGGCTGCTGCGATGGCTGCGGCCACGGAATCAAAGATTGCTTCTGGCCCTTCAATTGCTCCTGGATTACCGGCTTGTTCCATTGCTGCAACTCGGAAACTTTTAATTGCCCAGGCGGCGGCTGCGGCGAAAGCTATTGGTGCGATTGGAAAGCCTGCCCGCCGACGCCCGATCCGTGCAATAAGTGCGGCTGTTACAGCGGCTGCGCCCCCTGCTCGGAACATTGCTACCAGGCGAGTACCCGCTTTGGATCGGTGAGCTGGCCGCCGCACGACGAAGGCATGTCGGACGGCGACGCGGTGGTGGGTCAGAAATCCAAGGGGACGACAACGCAGTAAAAAAGATCGATTTCCGACTCCGATCCAACACGCTGCACAGTGCCCGAATTATTCAGCGGTTGCGGATTGTTCGAGGGGCATCCTTTGTCCGGTTGATTCCTGCCGTTAGTGCCGTACACTGGGATCGTTGTTGATCACGGCCATCTCAGCCCTTACGGTCGACGGCGTCATGCCAGTGCGCGGAATCGATGCCTTTTTGGAACTGCTTGCCGCGGGGGGTGTGCGGCATATTTTCGGCAATCCCGGCACCACGGAATTGCCGCTGAATGATGCTTTGGCGGGCGACCCGCGCTTTCAGTACATCTTGGGCCTGCAAGAAGTACCGCTCGTGGCCATGGCCGATGGTTTCGCCATGGCTTCGCGCTCTTTGGCGGTGGTCAACTTGCACATTTGTTGCGGACTGGGCAACGGGATGGGCATGTTGTACAACGCCTTCCGCGAAGGCACGCCCCTGTTGGTTACGGCCGGCCAGCAGGATCGGCGGTTGAAATTCGAAGAGCCCATTTTATGGGGTCGCATGGTCGACGTGGTCCGCCCCTGGACCAAATGGGCCGTCGAAGTGGAGCGCGTGGAAGATTTGCCCGCCGCCACGCGCCGCGCCATTCAAATGGCTGTGACGCCACCGACTGGCCCTGTGTTTATGTCGCTGCCGATGGACGTGCAATCGGCCGTGGCCGAGGGGCTGGATTTAACTCCGGCGGGGCTGCCCGATCGCCGTGTGCGTCCGCCGCTGGATGGTTTGCAGCGAGCGGCCGAAGTTTTGCTCAGCGCGAAAAACGCCGCCATTTTAGTCGGCAGCCGTGTGCAGGAGGCTGACGCCGTGGAAGAGCTGGCTCGCTTGGCGGAGCGGTTGGGAGTGCCGGTCATTTCCGAAAGTGGCACCACGCACGGCCGGCTTGGTTTTCCCTGCGATCATCCGCTGTATGCGCAGGGCTTGCCGCTTTGGTCCCCGGAGGTGCGCCAGCGGCTGAAAGATTACGACGTGCTGTTCGTGGCCGGCATGGATTTGCTTCGGCAATACGTGTATTACGAGCCGGCCCGGGCGATTCCCGAACATATCCGGCTGGTTCATCTGGATGAAGATCCTTATCAACTGGGAAAAAATTACCCGCTGGAAGTGGGCCTAATCGGCGACACGAAAACTGGGCTGGCGGAATTAGAGGCCATCTTGGCGCAGCGAATGACAGATCAGCAGAAAAAAGCCGCAGCCCAACGCATCGAAGATTACGCCCGCAATCATGCGGCAGCCTGTAAGGCTGCCTGGCAAGAATGCGAGGCTACTGGCCAGGAGCGCCCGCTTTCGCCGCTGGCTTTCATGGCGGCGATTGCCCGCGTGCTGCCTCCAGATGTCGCCGTTGTGGAAGAAGCGGTCACCACGACCAACACGCTGTTGGAGCGATTGGGCGCGCTAAAAAACACGTCGGGATATTTTGGCCATCGCGGTTGGGCGCTGGGCTGGGGTTTAGGCGTGGCGATTGGCGCGAAGCTGGCGTGGCCGGAGCGCCCGGTCATGGCCATTTTGGGGGAAGGCGCGGCCATGTATGGCATTCAAGGATTGTGGTCGGCGGCACATCATCGCATTCCGGTCACGTTTGTGATTGCAAATAACGCCCAATATCAAATTCTCAAGGTCGGCGCGGCGGGCTTGCAACTGCCGCATGCATTGGCCGGAAAATTTGTGGGAATGGATATTGTCGAGCCAGAGATCGACATGGTGGCCCTGGCCAATTCGCTGGGGGTAGATGCAATCCGGATTACGGAGCCGGACGAGTTAAGTGATGCAGTGAAGCAATCGCTGGCCGGTGACAAACCGCGGCTGATCGACGTGCCGATCGGTCGCAGCGTGCCCGACCGGCTGAATTATGGATAGGAGTGAGTAGTGAGGGGTGAGGGGTAATATCGTATTTCACTTGGAACGTCACGCCGTACCTGTCCAACTTACTACTCACCACACACTCACTTCCCGCGCAGCATTTGCATGAGGGCGGGCACGGCAGGGGCCGCCGGTTGGCCCACTTGTCCCAGCGCCGCGGCGGCTTCTTCCCGCACAGCCTGTTCAGGATCGCTTAATGCACGCACCAGCGCCGGCACGGCGTCTTTGGCTTGCGCGCCCATGTAAGCCAGCGCCCGGCACGATTGCAGCCGAACGATTGGATCGGCATCGGCGAGCGATTCTGAAAGGGCCTGCGCGGCCGGTTGCCCAATGCGTCCCAAAGCGTCGGCGGCGGCGATTTGCGCAGGCTGACCGTCCGTGGGCTGCACTGTTACATTTACCGGCTGCGGAAGTTTGGATGTATCCGTGGAAGGCTCGCTGTTGCAGCCCACGCAAATCAATATTCCTGCGACAATGATCAGCAGCACGTTTTGACGCATGGCATTTCTTTCCGGTTAATCTTCACCATGAACCGAAGCAAATCGCCTCGGCCGTCTTGGTTACTCAACCATAGCATGGCCCGGTTACTTTGCCGCTTCCACGGCAACTTGCTTGCCATCGGAAACTTCCGACAAATCGCCGTCAATCACGTGTTCGGAGCCGTTGAAATCTTCCCAAGCACCCGGTTGGCCGCTGGAGGGATAGGGTCGCCATTGGACAACTTCCGTCCAGGCGCCGTCGCTGATGCCGGCCTGAATTTGCGTCCGAGCAGCGACGCCATCGACGACCAAATAGCAACACATCCGATTGCCGATTTCCACGATTGCCGAGTTGGGAATGGCCCACACCTTGGGCCGCTCGATTTCTATCGAGCCGTAGGCATACATGCCCGGCAGCAGTTCGTCTTTGGGGTTGGGCAGATCGATTTCGGCCTGCAACGTGCGGCTTTGATTTCGCAGGGCCAGCGAGGTGCGGGTGACGGGAACATCGTATTCACGCTCGGCCAAGGCTTGCAGCCGCAGCGACGCTTTGGTGCCGGCGCTGACATAGGGAGCGTCCATCTCGGGGACGCCGATGACAAACATCATGGGATCGGTGCGGGCGACGACGAACAAGGGAATAGAAGTTACGCGGGTGGAGCCCCCCTCCTCGCCACCGGATGCGTCGCCGGAAGCCGGACGAACAAAGTCGCCGGTATTGATGTTGCGTGTGGTGATGACGCCGTCGTAAGGCGCGGTAATTTTGGTGTAGGCAAACATGGCGGCCACGCGGCGCTCGTCGGCTTGGGCAACTTTCACTTGAGCTTGGGCAGCGTTCAAATCGGCCTTGGATTTATCAACCTGGGCCACGGCTGACAACCGCTCTGATTCCTTCGATTTGACCGCCGCCACGGCCGCATCGTAAGCAGCTTTGCTCGCCTTGGCCGTATTTTGCGTTTCTGCCAGTACTTCCGGATTGACCACTTGGTCCTTCACCATTTTATTGAGCCGATCCAGCTCTCCCTGCCAGCGTTCGACGTCGGCGGTATAGCGTGCGACGTTCGCTTGCGCTTCGGCCACAGCGTCTTCGGCAGACTGCGAATTGCTTTCGGCCACGTGCACCAACTGCTCGCTTTGCTTGACCATGGCCTCTTGCTGCTCGACCAGGGCTTCCTTTTCCTTCAGTTCTTCCGCCAACTCAGGAACCAGAATTTCGGCCAACAAATCGTCTTTTTTGACGTGCGCCCCAATATCCACGTTCCATTTTTGCACGAACCCGGCGACTTTGGAATAAATCGCGGTTTGCTCGTACGGCATAATCATTCCCGGTTGGGCCACGGTGCGATGAATGGTGCGCTCCTGGGGCTGCGTCACCGTTACCATGGGTTTTAACTCGATGACTGGCGCCGTGGAGCGCGCAGAATCGGAACAGCCGCAGAGTAGGCTGCAGAGCGTCGCCAATGGTAAACAGATGTGCTTCATGCCATCGCCTTAGCAACCGCGTCGGGTCAGTAGTAAATCTATCAAATGTAGCTTGCCCGAGAGCGTTTCCTGGATCGAACTCATCATTTACTCCCCTCTTCTCCGCGATTTTCATGGTAATGGGCGCTTTCCGGATCGTCCGGGTGCATCGACAACGAAACCGCAGGTTTCTTGCCCATCAGCAGCGCAAACACGGCCGGCACAATAAATAGGGTGGCAAAAGTGGAAAACACCAAGCCGCCGATGACCGCGCGCCCCAATGGCGCTTGCATTTGGGTGCCGTGTTCCAGCGCCAAGGCCATCGGCACCATGCCGGCCGTCATGGCACAAGCGGTCATTAAAATGGGCCGTAACCGTTCCTGTGCGCCCGACCAGGCCGCCTCAAACGTGTTTTTTCCTTGCCGCCAATCGCGGGAAATAAACGAAACCATCATCACCGAGTTGGCCAGCGAAACGCCGACGCACATGATGGACCCCATGAACGATTCAATGTTCAGCGTGGTCCTGGTAATGAACAGAATCAAAACGACCCCCGTCAACACGCCTGGCACCGCGCCCAGCGCCGACAGCGCCAAACGGGGCGATTCGAAATACGCGGTGAGCATAATCAAAATGGTGACCACCGCCGCGACCAATCCGATGCCCATTGAGCGGAACATTTCTTCCATGGGCGTGATTTGTCCGCGCACTTCCACGCGCACGCCCTTGGGGGGCGTGCCGGCGGTTTCAATGGCTTGGTGAATTTGTCGTCCCGCGCGGCCCAAATCTTCCCCTTCCACATTGGCGGTCAAGCTCACATACCGCTGCATGGTGTTACGGTCGTATTCACCGGGCATCGAGCCGGCATTGACGTTGGCGACGTCGCGGACCAACACGTTGGAGCCGCCGTCGCCGCCGTTGACGTGCCGCACCGGAATGGTTTCCACTTGCCGTGAGGAATTCATGCGTGGCGTCGGCACCAGCACTTCCACCTGGTAATCGATGCCCGTTTTTGGGTCGCGCCAGTAATTCCGGGCCACGTAACGGCTGGACGAAGTGCTGACCAAAATGGCGTCGGCGACGTCCCGCGCGGTTAAGCCGCTGAGGCCGGCCCGTTCCCGATCAATTTGTACGGGCACCGTCGGGTAATCCAGCGATTGGCGAAAGCCGATATCCCTTAGAAAGATGTTCTTTTCGAGTTCCTTTTTAATTTGCATGGCGAACAATTTGGAATCGGCCATGTTGGGGCTGGCCACGGCCACTTCGATGGGCGTGGGAGAGCCGAAGCTCATCACCTCGCTGACGATGTCGCCGGGCTCGAATCCGAAGGTCACTAAATCGGCCCGTTGTTTGGCGGAGTCAGGAGTTAGCCCTTTCTCCTGAAGCACTGTGGCCAGCCAGGGCTTGATTTTTTCCGGCAGCACTTTTCGCAGGCGCTCCTGCAATTCATCCAGCCGCACGCCGAAGTTTTCATTCAGCGCGATGCGCATTTGGCCATCGTCGGGACCGCGCATGAACAAAATCAAATTGTTCATCGAGTAGTTGGGCGCTTGCTGTCCGGCAAAGCCCATCGAAATGTCGATGCTGCCGGGACCGCCCGCCTCTTGCTCGATAATTTGCAGCGCTTTTACGGCGATTTCGCGGGTAATTTCAAAATTCGATCCCGGCGGAGCACGAAACCGCAAGACGAACTCTCCTGCCCCTACTTGCGGGAATAACTCCGTTCCCAGGCTGGTTCCCACCACGACAATCAGCACGCCGCACACGCCCAAATAGACCGGAACCACGACCCAGCGCCAGAGAACAAGCTGCTTGACCGCACCGCCGAACACGCGCTCCACGCGTGCAAACAGCCCTTGTGCGTGCTCTTCGTGCGATTTGCCATGATGCTTGAGCAGCCAAACCGACAATACGGGCACCAGCGTGCTGGAGAGAAAGTACGAAGTCGTCATGGCAAAGCCCACGGCCAGTGCCAGCGGCACGAAAAACGACCGGATGGGCTCGGCCATAATGAAGGCCGGGATGAAGACCGACAAAATACAGACCAGGGCCAAAAATCGTGGAATGGCGGTTTCCGCGCCGCCCCGTTCCACGGCCCTGGCCAACGACGGGGTGCGCGTCATTTGGACGTGAATGTTTTCGATCGATACGGTGGCCTCGTCGACCAAAATGCCAATCGCCAGCGCCAAACCACCCAGCGTCATGATGTTGATGGTGTAGCCGGTCACCCACAGCGCGAACAGCGCGCCCAACAGCGCCAGCGGGATGTTGGCCACGACCACCAGGACGCTCCGCCAGTCTCGCAGGAACAACAGCACCATCAGGCCGGTCAGGGTGGCGCCGATCAAGCCTTCCGTTCCCACATTCGTGATTGAACGAACCACGGTCGGCGATTCGTCGAACTCAAAACTTAAATCCACATCATCGGGCAGCACGCTTTTGAACAGCGGCATGGCTTTGTGAATATCGGCCACGACTTGCAATGTCGACGCCGTGCTTTTCTTCACGATGGGCAAATAGACCGATTTGTGGCCGTTGACCAAAGCGTAGCCGTAGTTCAAATCGGTGGCGTCGGCCACGACGCCGACGTCGCGCACATAAACGTTCTGACCGGTTTTGATCGGGATATTTCCGAATTCGGCCGCATTGCGAATCATCGCATTGTTGGGCACCAGCGGCATTTCGTCCTGGATGTATGCGTTGCCCGACGGACTGATAAAGTTGCCGGCTTGCACGGCGGAAACCACGTCTTCGGGCGTCAAATCGTAGGAGCGCAAGCGATCGGGGTCGACGCTGATGACGATGGCCCGCACGTTCGTTCCAAAGGGGGAAGTGGCCACGGTGCCGGGGACGTTGGATTGGACGAGGGCGCGAATTCGCATTTGCGCCAAATCTCCCATCGTGCCCAGCGAAGCCGTTTTGCTTTGCAGCACGAGATAACCCACCGGCACGCTGCCCGCATCCATTTGCATGATCAGCGGCGGCAACACATTGGGGGGCATGGTGGCCTGGGCGCGATTCGCCTGACTGACAACCGAGGCCATGGCCTTAGCCATATCCGTATCGGGATAAAACGAGAGCTTGATGACCGCCACTTGCGAAATGGAGCGTGATTCGATGGCCTTCACCCCATCGACGTACTGAAAGGCGATTTCGAACTGGTTGACCAGCAAGCCTTCCATTTGCCCCGGGTCCATGCCGCCGTAATTGCAGAAGACGTAAATTTGCGGCATGTTGATCGGCGGAAAAATGTCGATGCGCATCCGCGATAGCGCAAGGCAGCCGCCCAGCACAATCGAGACAACCAGCATCACGGTCGTCACCGGATGCCGCATGGCAAAGACGATCAGCCTCACGCTCAACTCCTGACAACTGCGGTCAGCCCAGATAGGCTTATTTTTCCAACGCTCGACAGCTTAGAGAAATGTACGTTGAAAGGTCACCACGAAGGACAAAAAACCGGCATAAGTCCAACGCTATCAATGGATTTACGTTGCTGGCTTGACAACCCATTCCCCTGTCTGGACCTCATTACGATCCCTCTTGCCAGCAAGCATGCACGTCAGCATACGTTTAATACGACTGGGTCAACCTTAAGGCCTAAAAAACTCCGGTTACAGACCGGCAATGCCGATGATACCGTTTGCCATGAAGGGGGCCGCAGAGGCTGAAAATCCGTCTGTTACCCCCTGTAAATCATGCCAGTTATGGAGCTAAACCGTGAAAAGTAGCTTTAAACTGGCCATTTGCATATTGCTTGTTCCTTGGCCGTTTTCTGGCGTCTACGCCCAGAATACGGAAATGGTTCCGCCGGGGCAGCCGGCCGCCGGTTATTCTCCGTCCGATCAGCCAGCTAACAGCTACGTTCCGCCTCCCGGGCAGCCGAATGGTGGTTACATTTCTCCACAAGGTCAGCCGGCCGCGGGAATTAGTGCGCAGCAAAACCATCCGGTTGGAAATATCGATCCGCGACCGAATTACCAGCTTCAACCACCTTCCGCGCCACGACCGTGCCCAAGTTCCTACGTATCGCCGGAGCCGGCGTCCGGTTTTGCGCCTGATCTCATCAACGCAACCGGTGCCCCCGATATTGCGGCGGCACAGCCCGAGCAAACTGATCAAACTCTGCCTATTAATTTGGCTACAGCCATGCGGCTGGCGGATGCTCGGCCGTTGGTCATTCAAGCGGCCGTGGCAAGCGAAATGACTGCAGCCGGGCGCCTCCAACAAGCGCAGGTGTTGTGGGTGCCCGACCTGATTTTGGGGAGCGATTACCAACGCCACGATGGCGGCCAAGAGCGAACGACCGGCGATGTGTCGATCAATGACCGCAATCAATTTTTGACCGGCGGCGGACTGAAGGCGATTTTCGCCCTGACCGACGCCATTTACACGCCGCTGGCCGCTCAGCAACTTTATCGGGCCCGAAATTACGACATTCAAGCGGCGAAAAACGACGCCCTGCTTTCCATGACCGACGCCTATTTCTTGGTTCAGCAAGCGCGCGGCGTGCTGGCCGGCTCCGAGGATTCGGTTGCCAAAGGGAAAGAATTAGTGAAAACCGTGCAGTCGCTGGCGCAAGGCCTGGCCGCACCGATCGAAATCCAACGGGCTGAAACGACACTGGCCGAGTTGGAACAACAAGCGACGACCGCGCGTGAAGATTGGCGCGTGAACAGTGCGAACCTGACGCGCGTTCTCCGGCTCAATCCGGCGGCGGTAGTTGTGCCGTTGGAGGCGCCGCACCTGCAAGTCACCGTGGTTCCGCCGGAGGAAACCGTGGATCAGCTCATTCCGGAAGGATTGCTCGGCCGCCCGGAATTGGCGTCGCAACAGTCGGTGGTAAAGGCCACGATCGATCGACTCAAACAAGAGCGCATGCGTCCGCTGATTCCCAGCCTGGTGGTGCAAGGCTCCGCCAACCCAAGCGACACTTTGGGAGCGGGCTTTTACGAAGCCAACCTCACGGGTCATGATCCGGTTTCGACCGGCCGCAGCGATTGGGATTTCCAAGTGATATGGCAACTGCAAAACCTGGGGGCCGGGAACGCCGGCTTAGTACACGAGCGCCAGGGAGAACAGCGGCAAGCGATGGTCGAATTATTCCGCCTTCAAGATCAAGTGGCTGCCGAGATTGCGCAAGCACAGGCCCAAGTGGTGGCGGCCGCGACGCGGATTAAACAGGCCGAATACGGCTTAGCCGCCGCCGAGGTTTCGTTCGAAGGCAACTTGAAAGGGTTGAGCGAAACCATTCAGGTCGGCAATCAACTGCAATTGGTCATTCGCCCGCAGGAAGTGACCGCGGCCCTGCTGCAATTGCGGCAGGCTTACAGCGATTATTACTCCAGTGTGAACGACTACAACCGCGCCGAATTTCGGCTGTATCACGCGCTGGGTTATCCCGCACAACAAGTCACCTGCAACCCGGCCTGGGGCGATGTGCAACCGATCGACGGGCAGCGCCCGCCGCAAATGGCGCCAGCCGTAGCGGCAGCGTATAAGCCGGCAGAGCACCGCTAACAGCAAGCACGGCTCTCGCGGTGCAAGCTTACGAATCTGCAGCTTCAACGCTGGGTGGTGGGACAATTTGAAATTCCGACAGCCGCTTTTCCCGACTGACACAGTCGGGCTATGTTCAAATTGGCCACCACCCAACGCTGGAGCACCCATCAAGCGGCGCGTCAAAAATCGAAGCTAAACCGCGTGCCCACCGAGTTGATATCCGCTTGCGGCGTGGTTTTGACGGCGCTGCGGTCGGTGAAATCGTAGTTAAACTGCATCCGGGCCTGGGCATTCCAAATCCAATTCAGGCCCAAGGTGAAGCTGTTGAGCTCGCCGCCGGTAATGCCGTTGTCGTTCAGATCAATGGTGTTATACCGCGCTAAAATTTGCCACGCGCCCCAGCCGTGGCAGCAATTGCCGTTGGCGTCGTGAACCCAGAATGCATTTTCGTACGGCACAATTCGCTCAAACGTGGCCCGTTTGCGGTCGTAAACTTCGTGTTCGCCGGTCAACAAATATGCGCACTGAACGTAACCGCCCTGAAACAGCGGCGTACCGTGATCGACGCCGGAAATTGTAGCGTTGGGAATTGTCGAGCCGGCATATTCCGCGACCACGCTGAACGAGCCCATCACGCAGGCAAATTCGCCGCAAAAAATGTTTTGCGAATTGGCGTTAATGGTGCCGGTATAATTGGTGTCGACATAAATCGGATTCAAAATACCTGGCGGTCCGCTGCGAATATCGCCCCGTGTTCGCAACCGCACAAACCCTTCGTCGGTGCTTTGAACGCTGCCGGACACTCCCAAGTGCATCATGTAGGCGCCACCCGACGGTTCATCATAATAAGGACACCACGTGAGTCGGCCGGTGCCCGCATAATCGTTGCCCAAGCTGAAGCCAAATTGGTCGTCGTCGGCGCCAAACCAACCTAGAGACCACGTGGCAGACAGATCCTGACGCCAATTGATCATCTCGATGCCTGGCGCATAACCGCCGTTGAATGGGCCGAACACAAAGTCCTGCAAATACGAACGCTCCATGAACGGCAACTGCGAATCGGTCATCATGTGTTCAAAGCCCATCGGCTCCTTGATGTTGCCGAAACGCAAATTTCCGATGTACGGGATGTCGCCCCAATTGATGTACATTTCGTCGAAGGCTGGGCTTGTGGTGGCCGGAGACTGCGCGTTGGGCGTGCCGGCGGGTGTGACCATGTTCGCGAAGTCGACCTGCACGATCCAGTCGAACACTTCATACATGGTGCCGTCCATGCGGAGCCGGATGCGGCGGAAATCGAGCGAATCGGGCTGCGGGCCGATGCCGCCCTTGGATGCGGGATTTTGAATTCCCGGCGGATTGTCGAAATAATTCAAATCGAATTGCAGCACGCCGCCCACGTGAAAGCGAAAATCCTTATTGGGCGTTTCGAACTGCAAGCCCTTATTCCAAGTCGCCGAGAAATGCAAATCGCTGCCCACTTCGTAACCATCGGCGCTGCTGTTGCCGACGGACGGATGCTGGGCCGCTTGATCGTCCAGCCGCTTTTCCATGGCGTCCAGGCGGTCTTGCAGCTGGAAAACTTGCGGGCTTTCGGCCGCGCCGGCGGGAACAACTCCGGCAGGCTGCGGCGCCGGAAATTCGCCGTTCGAGACGGGGGGCAACACGCGGACTTCGTTTTGCAGCGTGCCCAACTGATCGCGCAATTGGCGCAGTTCTTCGTCCTGCTGTTCCAGCCGGTTGTAGAGTCTTTGCAAATCGGCTGCGGAAGCAGGATTCGAAGCACCCGCCCCATCGAAAGCAACAGCCGGATTGAAAACAGCAGGCGGCGGCGTATCGGTTTGGGCGTGCGCAGCGCCTGCGCCAATGAGCGGCAACACGATGACTGCGACAATGACAATTAAAAAGCGATTGATCACGACCGGATTCCTTGCGATCTGGATTGTGGACGAAGCACTGTTAAATCCACGCGGGTTCCATAGATCGCCTCTCGCTGTCGAGTCAGCCGCCGAAAAATCATTACGACCGTTGCCCTGAGCACAGCCGTTACAATCGTTTTCGGCGGTATTTCCCGTATTATCGAGAAGCTCCCCGTTAATCGGCACAGTTTGCCAATTCAACGCATCATGCCAGAGCAAAGCGTGCTTAAAAGAAAGGCAGTTCGATTTTCGCGGGTGCAAACTTCGAATGATCGCGCAGGCGGTGCTACCACTGCTGGTGCGATCGGCTACCACCGCTGATGGACCAGCGGTCGAATGCGCTGGTCATACAGCTTCCGAATTGCCGCTATTTGCGGCTCGGTTAGAAGCGGCAACGTCGATGACGCGGCATTGTCTTCCACTTGGGCCGGGCGCCTGGCGCCGGGAATAATGGTCGAAACCGCGTCGAACATCAAAATCCAGCGTAGGGCCCACTGTGCCAGCGTAGGGCCGGCCGGAAAGAGCGCGCGAATTTGCTCGACAACTTCCAAGCCCGTATCGTAATCGACGCCGGAAAAAGTTTCGCCTCGATCGAACATTTCGCCGTGGCGGTTGAATTGCCGATGATCGTCCGGCTCGAATGTGGTGTTCCGCTGCAATTTTCCCGTCAGCAGCCCGCTGGCCAGCGGCACGCGCACAATGATCGCCACGTTTCGCCGCTTGGCTTCCGGAAAAAACAACTCCGCGGGCCGATGCCGGAACATGTTGAAAATAATTTGCACGCTTTGCACGCCGTGGTATTCGATCGCTTTTAATGCTTCTTCCACCCGTTCCACGCTCACGCCGTAATGGCGAATTTTTCCCGCGGCCTTCAGCCGATCCAGCGCCGCAAACACTTCGGGTCGATAGTAGACGTCTGTCGGCGGGCAATGCAGTTGCAGGAGATCCAGGCTCTCGGCTTCCAAATACTTCAGACTGCGCTCGATGAACTGTGTGAGATTTTTTTCGTTGTAACCGTCGGCCGTGTGCGGATTTAGTCGCCGCCCCGCCTTGGTGGCCACGTAAAACGGCTCTTTCCGCTGGCGCCGCAGTTGGGCAATCAACCGCTCGCTGCGTCCGTCGCCATACACGTCGGCCGTGTCGATGAAATTCACGCCCAGGTCGAGCGCGCGGTGCAGCGCCGCCAGTGATACCTCGTCGCTTTGCTTTCCCCACGAGCCGCCAATGGCCCAGGCGCCAAAACTAATTTCCGACACTTTCCAACCGATGCTGCCGAACGTGCGATAGTTCATGCGTTATGCTTCGCTGCGAAAACGGATTATGAAACAGACCGTTTCAGTGTAACCAGTCTGGCTGCGGAGCATCAATCGGTCGTCAAAGTGCCGTTAATGCGAATCGCTTGGCCTTTTTCGATCGCCAGCTCCCGCACTAAATCGCCGTAGCGAATTTTGCACGGGTTTCCCAGCGTGCTGCGGATCGTGGCGGTTTGCAACTTGCCGCCGCGCCACGTGCAATCGATTTCGAAACCGCCGCGCGCGCGAAGCCCTGTGAACGAACCATCGGGCCAGGCGCTGGGCAAGGCCGGCAAAAGTTCGATTCCCTCGGCGGTCGATTGGAGCAGCATTTCGGCAATCCCGGCCGTCGCGCCGAAATTGCCGTCGATTTGGAACGGCGGATGCGCATCGAACATGTCGGGATACGTTCGCTCCGGCGAGAGCAGCATCGCGAGAATTTTGTTGGCATGCTCACCGTCCAACAGGTGCGCCCACAAATTCAAGCGCCACGCCAGCCCCCAGCCGGTGGCCTTGTCGCCCCGAATTTCCAGCGATTTTTTCGCGGCGGCGGCCAGATCCGGCGTGCCGCGCACGGTAATTTGGTTGCTGGGAAACAGCGCGTACAAATGCGAAACGTGGCGATGATGAAGGTCGCTGGCCGTCATGTCCCAATCGGCCTGCCATTCCTGCAACTGCCCGGCTGATCCGATTTTCAGCGGCGGCAATCGGTCGCGCGCCGCCGCCACCTGATTGCGAAATTCCTCGTCCACATTCAAAATTTTCGCAGCCTGCTGGACGGCGGTAAACAAATCGCGAATTATCTCGCAATCCATGGCCGGTCCGGCGCACACACTGGTATTGCCGTGGCCATGGCCATGCTCGGGCGATAACGAGGGACACGTGACCAGGTATTTTGTATCCGGATCTTCCACCAGCGTATCGAGGAAAAACGTGGCCGCGCCTTTGAGGACCGGATACATCCGTGCCAAGTACGCCTGATCGCCGCTGTACAGGTAATGGTCCCACAAATGCATGCACAGCCACGCGCCGCCAGTCGGCCACATGCCATATTGCGGCCCGTCGATGGCAGCGGTGGCGCGCCACAAATCAGTGTTATGATGGGCCACCCAACCCCGCGCGCCGTACTGAACCTGGGCGGTGCGGGCGCCGGTCTGGGCTAAATCGGTCACCATTTGGATGAGCGGCTCGGCGCACTCCGCCAGATTGCACGTTTCCGCCGGCCAATAGTTCATCTCGGTATTGATGTTGATGGTGTACTTGCTTCCCCACATCGGGTTCATGCTCTCGTTCCACAGGCCCTGCAGATTAGCCGGCTGACCGCCCGGCCGGGAACAGCTCAAGAGCAGATAGCGTCCGAATTGAAAGTACAGCGCCGGCAATTGTGGATCGGCGGTCGTGGCGAAGTTGGCGATTCGCTGGT
>DATJYL010000082.1 GCA_035499655.1 Pirellulales bacterium | reverse complement strand
GCCCGGCACGGTTTCGCCGCCGGCGCGGGTGACCAGCGCTTTGTACACCAGCGGGTCGATGGTTTCTCGTAAGAAGTGTGCACTCCCGTCGGCAAAGCAGAACTGTGCGCCCCCCACGTGAAAGCTGTACACTTCGCTGTCATTGTCGGCATTCATGACGATGGGACCCCCCTTGACGCCATTATATTGGTAACCGCTCAAGCTTCCGCTGTTGTCGGGATCAGCCCAGCCGGTGCCGCCGTCAGTGACGGGTATGAGTTGGCCGGTGTCCTTGCCAAACTGATAATGATTTGGCCGACCAGCGTCTTCTGCCACCATCAGCGTTTTGGAGGTGCCATCGGTTATATCCTTAATTTTGCAGCGTGAAACCAGCACGTTGTTTCCGTCGTCGTATTTGTTCAGCACGCCGACCACAGGCGGCCTGCCCTCCACGGGGTAGATTCCCAATTGCGTCGAAAAATATCCGTAGAACGGTTTTTTGATGCCGTTCACGCACCCGTAGTCACCCGCAGCCGGTTTCACGGTTGATGTGAAGGTGAGATCGACGCGCCCTGGCTCCGTAGTTGGGCACAGATACATTTGAATCGACTGGCTGACGACCGCCAAGTTGGTTAGCACGTTGGGATTGGACGGATCGGGCACGTTGTCGAACCACGATTTATTATAATTGTATTCCGTGTTGATCCCTTTTTCCTCGATGAAAGGCAAAATCAGCGTTGTCCACGATTGATCGTTCGATGGGCCGCCCGGCCGATCGGGCACGGTGTGTTTGCTCGAATCGTTCAGGTTGATATCGGTCCGACTGTAGGGGAACGATTTTTTTGCCCCCTCGTAATTCATTAGCGCCAAACCAATTTGTCGCAGATTGTTGATGCACTCGGCACGCCGCGCAGCCTCGCGCGCCGCCTGAACCGCCGGCAGCAAAATCGCGATCAAAATGCCGATGATCGCAATCACGACCAGCAGCTCCACCAGCGTAAAGCCGATCCTGCTCGGTTTCATTTGCGACACGCCGCCAGCCGGAAAAGATTTGTGGTCCCGTGAAATGGGAATGGCCTCATTGCGTCCCATGAAGATTCCTTATTAGCTGTGCGGTGGAGCGACCACTTTTTCATACCCGCCAAGTGTGAGTAATTCATTGGCGGACTGTTAGATTCAAGTGAAGAATCGTCCGCTGTCGTGGGGGATAAATCCGCTTGGCCCACGACGCTATTGCCCCAGCGTGGCCGCCAATTTTCTTCGCCTCAAGACCCCGACCAGGCACATTCCCACGAAGCCCAGGACAGCCAATTGCAAGGCGGCCGGTTCGGGAACCAACAATCCGCCGCCGTTTTTCAAATCAAGCTGCAAGGTTTGCAGGTCGGCAGTGGTGACCCGACCGTCATGGTTCAAATCGCCGATGGCCAGCATTTGGTACGTCGACAAATTGTTCGCTGCTTCGTAAGCGCTTGGATTAGCCAAGGCCTCCTCCATCGCCACCACATCCGCGGCATCGACGTGTCCGTCAAGGTTGAAATCGCCCGGCATGCCGGTTACGCTGATCACGCCAATCCCGCGGAATGCCTCATTGGTTGCTGCTGTGTCCAGGACGGTCGGAGCGCCCGCGGCTGTGTCATTGAAAGCGCCATTGAATCCGGAAGAATCGGAAATCGTGACAATTTGACCGCCTCCGGCGGCGGTGCTGCCCCCTTCTCGCGTGGAATACAACGTGACGGTGTAGTTGCCGTTGCTAATGTTTACTACCCCGGTTAGCCCGCGGTAATTGCTGCTGGTTTCGTCGACCGAGCCATTGGATACCCAAGTGTTGCTCACCGTGGAATACGAATATTTGGTAATGCCGCCAGCGAGTGTGGGGGACGGATGCGTGGTGTCATCTGCCACGTACAACGTGTCAGCAGCCAGATGGTCGCTGGGATTCAATTCTGCAAAAAAGAATGAATACGGATTCAAATGGGCCGAGTCCGTGGTTGTGGGAAAGCCAGGAACCGGGTTGGCAGATTGTCCGGATGTGTAAGGCAGGCCTGTGCCCATGGCATCCAGCAGTGCGGTCATGCTAGAAGCGCCTGATGCATATAGCTGTCCGGCGAAAATATTCACTTGCCGGACATTGCTGGGCGTGCCGCCGATCTGAGTCGAAGTGGATCCTGCCCCCTGAGTCCCAAGCGTTGCATATCGTACTCCTCCTGCGGCCCCAGTCATCCAAATCGAATTGCCGTCGGTGGTCACCGCCGACCGGGGATTATTGCCAAGGGCATAATCTGCCGGCGCGGTCGATGTATCACTCGCCCCGGTGGCGACGTTGACGATACCCACCACGCGCGGAACCGCGGTATTGGGAAGGCTCGTTGTTCCGTCGGGGCTTGCCGCACCGTAGCCGGTAATCGCAATGTACTTTGCATTGGGCGAAACCGTCAGCCCGCCTTCGGAAGTTGCCTGCCCATCGGCTAAAAGCTCGTACTGGCTTCCAATGGTTGAAGTCGGCATTTCCACCGATTGCACCAAGGCGCCTCCGGGCGTGTATTCATCAATGAACACAGGATCGCCAGTCTTGGTCAGGCCGGTATTGCCCGCGGCCCCAGCCCGGTACACCACCAAATCGCCGGGGGTAAAGCCTGCGGCCTGCACCACAGCTAGTCGGGAGAAGGCCATGCTAAATGCGAAGAAAGCCGCCAACTGAAAAATCAGTTTTCTACGATGACTCATGAGTATGTATTCTCCGCGAACGTTGAAATAGGGCCGCCGGATGTGCAATATCCCGATGGCGATTTTGCAAGCTGCCCAATCACCATCGGGAAACTTTGTGTGCTTACCGAGCTACTGTTTTTTCCTAAACGCGCTTTCTGAGTCGCCGTGCAGAACCGGCTAAACCAAGCAAGCCCAAACCGGCAAGCACTAACGAGGAAGGTTCCGGAACTATATTGGGAATCGTACTGTTGATAATGCCGACGCCACGAAACGCTTCATCGTTGGCAGCCGTGGCAAGTGTTGTCGGAGTGCCAGTCAGAGTGCCATCGAAACCCGAAGCATCGGTAAGAGCGACCAATTTTCCGCCGCCTGTGGAGCCACTGCCCCCAAGACCCACAGCGAATAAGGTGACTGTGCTACCGCTAACCATGCCAGTCAGGCCGCGATAAGCGTCCGCTGTTCCGCCAACGGTGCCAGTTTTCATCCAGGTGCCGGCGACCAGACTCCATTTCGTGATTCCCGCCATGGGATCGCTCGTGTTCGTACCATCGTCGGCGATATACACTGTATCCAAGCCTGCATTACCATCGAGATCCGCGAAAAAGTACGAATATGGGCTGGGGTTATTGGCGGTCGTCGAAGTCAGGCCCGTCAAGCCGGGCAGTGTTGTAAATGATACGCCCGCTCCGCCAGTAGGCGTTCCAGTGCCAACAGTGCCCATCGCCACTGTATTAACTCCGGAAGGAGCCGTAGACCCACTGGAGAGATATAATTGGCCGCCAAAAATATTTACTTGCCGTGTATTGCTGGCCGGGTTCGTGGTAGGGCTCGTGATAACTTTCGTGGCCGTCGTTCCGCCTTTGGTGGTGACTGCCACTCCAGAGTTTGTGGTGTCGACCCCGGTGACCCAAATGTTAGTTCCGTCGGTGGCAGCGGAACGAATATTATTTCCAGTGGCAAAATTAGTTAGCGCCGTCGACGTATCGACTGCACCATTAGAGACGGTGATTAAGCCGACAACCCGTGGAGTCGACGAACTGGCCGTGCTGGCGACGCCCGTGGTGCCTAAGTTGGCTGCATAACCGGTGACGACCACCGTGGAACCATCGGGCGAAACTGTTAATTCACCTTCCGAACTCGCCGTGCCGCTGGCTACCATTTGATTGTTGCTGCCGCTGACCGTGGTCGGCATGGGCACATAACCATTGTAAGTTGCGCTGGGAGTCGGAGTGGGGTTATATGTGTAGTCATCCACAAACACGGCGGTTCCAGCGCTTGAAAGCGCTGCGGCGCCAGTTCCAACTCGGTACAAAACAATGTCGGTTGCTTGAACGTAAGTTTGACCCAATAAAACTATCGTCAAAATGGTTCCCACGACAAACCGAGCCAGCAGAGCAAGCGAAAACTTCATTGGCATTCTCCTCAAAGTTAGTAAATCGCAACGATGCGACGCCGGGATCCATTCCCGTGTCAAAATCGCCAGCTTCACTGCGGACGATTTCCTATGAATGCCTCTGCCTGCTCTGTTTTCTGTAGCAGAGTTATAGGAAGGGATTGTTAGTAGCGCGCTAGCTGACAATGAGATGACAGCTAAAGTGCGGTCAACTTCCTGCGACTAATGCGTGAGCGAGTCGCTACATCGCACAAAGAATTTGTGCAGCGTTAGAAAAACGCTAGCCGATTGTTTGCAGCTCACTGTCGCGGCGGTTCCAGCGTCACCGCGAACTTCATTTCGTCGCTGCCGCGCTTCACCAGCACCGTGATGCGGTCGCCCGCCTTGAATTTGCGCAGCGCCGTATCGAAGTCTTCCAAATTGGCGATCGGGTAATCGCCCAGCCGCAGAATAATGTCGCCCCCTTGAATGCCCGCCGCTTCCGCCGGCCCGCCTTTGGATACGCCCATCAACGCATAGCCGGGCTGATCTTGCGAGAAATCGGGAATGCTGCCGAAGTACGGCCGGTCGCCGCTTTTGGCAAACTGTGACGGTCCGCCGATGTCCTTATACGTTGGACGAGCGTCGGTTTCGGCAATGGCAACAGCGGCATCCGCCACCAATTCAGCCACGCGGCGCATGCCGTCCACGTTAATTTTGTCGAACGTGTCGCTGGGGCGGTGGTAATCTTTGTGCGTGCCTGTGAAGAAAAACAGCACCGGAATTCGCTTGGCGTAAAACGACGAGTGATCGCTTGGCCCATACCCTTCCGGATGGCGCGTCAATTGAAAATCGTGCTTTTCGTTTAGCCGAGTCAGCAAATCGCCCCATTCGCTGGCCGTGCCGGTGCCGTACACAATCAGCTTGTCGTCGGTCATCCGTCCCACCATGTCAAGATTCAGCATGGCGATGGTTTTATCCAGCGGCGCCAGCGGATCTTTCACATAATGGGCGCTGCCGTACAACCCGCGCTCCTCGCCCGTAAAGGCGATGAACACCACTTGACGGGGCAGTTTTTTCTCCCGGGCCGCCAGTTGCCGAGCGATTTCCAACATGGCGGCGACGCCCGAGGCGTTATCGTCAGCCCCATGATGAATTTCGTGCGAATCCGGCTCCAGCGAGCCGGGTTCACCACGCCCCAAATGGTCGTAGTGTGCGCCGATGACAATCGCTTCATCGGCGTGCGGCCCTTCGCCTTCCAGCACGGCGACGACGTTTTTCGCAGCGATGCGATTTGGTTCCGTTGCCGGCGGCGGCATGTTGTTGGCGTCGGCTTTACTCCTGTCGGCATTGCTGGGTTTTCCGTTGACGTCGTTGTTGCCTGGTGCGATGGGCAGTTTTGTTCCGTGCGGCGAGGCAGCGGGGGCCGTGAATTTTTGGAAAGGCGCACCATCATACAAGTCCGTCTTCAAACCAATCTCGCGGAATTGCCCGGCGATGTAATCGGCCGCTAAATCCAGCCCCTTGCTTCCCAGGCCGCGCCCCTCGAGCTCGTCGGACGACAAATAAAGCACCGTCCTGGCCAGGCGTTCGTTGGCGGCTGCCTCGGGGGTTTCTTCCCCCTGTGCATTTTTCCAGCCGCAGATCAGCGTCGCCGCCGTTGCAATCAAAATCAACCAACGGATTGGTAAAACATAGCGACCGTCGTGATGATTAGGTTCCGCAAGCACGAAGTGCCTCCGTGACTGAGGGGTGCAATAACGCGGTTTCGACGCTGTTTAAGTATACCGTGGCGGCCGTTTTTTTACATTTTTACAATCCCCGCAACTCTCCTTTGACACGCGACTGCCGGGCAGTTATCGTTCCCACCCCTCCGGTGATCTGGCCGACGGGCTGCTTTTGAAAGCTTTACAGACTTCTTTCTGCGACAAGTACGGAGTTATGCCGTTGGTTTCCCATCCTAGCGTGCTAATCATCGATGGGTTTGATGAATCCCGCGAAGTGCTGCGCACCGCCTTGCAGCGACGCGGATTGCGAGTTTTGGAAGCCGCGCATGCATCCGACGGCCTGGCAATGGCCCGGTTGTATCAGCCTGATTTGATTGTTCTCGATTTCGAAACCTCACGAGCCAGCGTCGCGGTGGCGGAAGAGTTTGCTTTTGTGGCGGAAAAAGACGGCGGCATGCTCGTGATTTTGGGCAATTTGCAGCCCGGGGCAAACACGTTGGGCGGCGAATTCATCGCCAAACCCTACCACTACAAGCCGCTAATTCTTAGAATTGAAGAACTGCTCTGTGAGCGTTACGGCCGCGCGGCAGCGTAAAAAAGCGACTAGCGATTGGCAATTGGCAGCTAGCAATTGCTATGGCAGCCGCTGTTTTGCTTTTTCCGGCTAATCGCTAATTGCTAACTGCTTCTGAGCGTTTCCCGTGGCTTCGCTGTTTATCATTCAGGGTCCGGATCAGGGGGTCCGCTTCGAGTTGGATGCCGGCGCCGGCGCTCTGTTTTTGGGGCGCGAAGCAGGCAATCGAATTCAACTGCACGATACCGAAGTCTCACGCCGCCATGCCGAAATCCGTTGCCAGGGCGAAAAGTTTTTCTTGGCTGATTTGAGCAGCTCCAACGGCACCTTTGTCAACAACCAGCGTGTCGACGAAAAGGAATTGGCCAGCGGCGATCAAGTGCAACTGGGCCGCACCGTGATGTTGTTTACCGGCCCCGGCGACAGCGGTCCGCAGAACATCGGCCAGCGCGTGCACATTGTCAGCGCCGCCCAAACCAGCGGCGAGTCGCGCATCGTGCAATCGCTGTCGCAGCGCGAAGGGAGCGTTTTATGGACGCCTTCAGTCGATGCCTCAGAAAATCCCTGGCTGGCCCGGGCGCGCAGTAATTTGCAAGTGATGTACCGCACGGCGTTGGCCGTCAGCCACACGTTGGATATCGACCAACTGCTCAGCCGCATCATGCAGTTGATTTTCGAATGGGTCGAGGCCGATCGCGGCTGCGTCATGCTGGTGGAAGCTGAATCCAAACGTCTTGTGCCCAAGGTGCGGCGCGATCGACATCGTACCCAGGGGGACGAGCAAATGAACATCAGCCAAACGATCTTGGACTATGTTCTGCAAAACAAGGAAGGTGTGCTCACCAGCGATGCCCGCGAAGACCAACGCTGGGACACCGCCGCCAGTATTTTGCAAATGGGGGTCCGCGAGGCGATTTGCGTCCCCATGCAGGGCCGTTATGACGTGGTGGGTGTCGTATATATCGACACGCTCACGCCAGCCCACAAGGTCATTGCCAATGCGCCGCGC
>DATJYL010000081.1 GCA_035499655.1 Pirellulales bacterium | reverse complement strand
TCCTGAGAACGCATTTTTGACAAGCGATAATCTATTGACATTGGGAGACATGAACGGAGATGGACGGGTTACGAATGCCGATCTGCAATACTTACTCAATATGTTGCGCGGCGGCGGTGCGGAGACAAGCGGCGTGCCCGAACCGGAGGCGTGGGTGTTGGCCATTAGCACCGCGGCGGGTTGGCTGATGATGTTTCGCCGCCGAAATTCAACTGGAGCAATTCGTTAATTTAGGGCCGGTTCTTGTTGGGTGATACAGTGGAAGGCACCCAAGCCCCACACCAGGTCACGGGCCGGCAGGCCGATGATTTGGCGGCCCGGGAGCAGTTGGCTGAGAATTTGTAAAACCTTAGCATCTGCCGGGTCGTCGAATTGCGGCACAATGGCCACGCCGTTGGCCAGGTAGAAATTGCAATACGAGGCGGGGAGGCGCTGGTCTTCGTAGTGGATGGGCCGGGGCATGGGCAGCGCGATCACATTAAGCGGTTGATTGTTTTGATCGGTCATGCGCTGCAGCCGCTCGAAATTTTCTCGTAACGGCGAGTAGTTGACGTCGTTTGTGTCGTCTTCCAGCGCAGCGACCACAGTACGTGGGCCGACAAAGCGGGCCAGCTCGTCGATGTGGCCGTCGGTATCGTCCCCTTCGATTCCCTCGCCCAGCCAAAGGGTTTTTTTGGCGCCCAGATAATCGGCCAGATATTTTTCCATATCGTGGCAACAGAGCTGCGGGTTGCGATTCGGGTTAAGCAGGCATTGCTCGGTGGTGAGAATCGTGCCGAGGCCGTTGGAATCGATGGCGCCGCCTTCCAAAATAATTCCCGGGTGAAACAGCTTTCGGCCGGTGTATTGAGCGATGCGCTGGGGCACGGCATCGTCCAAATCGAACGGCGGATATTTGCCGCCCCACGCGTTGTAGCCCCAATCGACCAGCGCTGGCGGTGAGCCAGGCGGTCCGACAAGGAACGTGGGGCCGTGATCGCGGGTCCAAGCGTCGTTGGTGGGGATGTTGTGCAGGGTGACGTTGGGCACGTTGCCGAGAAGTTGTTTTACTTGATCGATGAGCGGCGTGCCGGATTCTGGATCGGCGCCGCCGGCCAGAATGTGCACTGGTTCGAACTGGGCCAGTGTGCGCACCAAGCGCGCAAACAGAGGCGGAATGGGCTCGAACTTGCCGGGCCAACTTTCCCGCTTGTGGGGCCAGGCGAGCCAGGTGGCGGCATGCGGTTCCCATTCGGCGGGCATGCGGTAGCCAAGTGCGGCGGGGACTTCAGCAGGGGAGAGAGGCGAGGCGCGGGGGGCGAGGGGCGAGGGGCGTGGATCGCTGTTCATTTTGTGTGCGTGGTGTTCAATCCACGTAGCGGCGGGTGATGTCGCCATAGGCGTCGATCCGGCGGTCGCGGAGGAACGGCCAATGGGTGCGGACGACGTCGATGCGGCTTAAATCGCACTCCACGATCAATGTTTCTTCTCGATCGTGGGTGGCGCGGGCCAGGATGTTGCCGTTAGGATCGGCCACGAATGATGCGCCCCAAAACTCGATGCCGCCTTCGGTTCCCACACGGTTGACGGCCACGACGAACAGGCCATTGGCGATGGCGTGGCTGCGCATCATGGTTTCCCAGGCGGCGTGCTGGCTGACGCCGTATTCCGCTTTTTCCGCGTGCAGCCAGCCGATGGCCGTGGGGTAAAACAGGATTTGTGCGCCGCGCAACGAGGTGAGCCGGGCGGCTTCCGGATACCATTGGTCCCAACACACCAACGGACCGACGCGGGCAAAGCGGGTATCGAAGGCGGCAAAACCTAAATCTCCAGGCGCAAAATAAAACTTCTCGTAATAATTCGGATCGTCTGGAATGTGCATTTTTCGATAGACGCCGGCGGTGCGGCCGTCGGCATCGAAGACGACCGCCGTATTGTGATACACGCCGGCGGCGCGGCGTTCGAACAGCGAACCGATGATCGCCACGCCGTGCTTTTTGGCGGCGGCGGCTAAGGCTTCGCTGGTGGGGCCGGGAATGGGCTCGGCTTCCTCGAACCGGGCATGGTCTTCGGATTGGCAGGGATACAGTCCCTGGAACAATTCTTGCAGGCAAACGACGTTCGCTCCGGCGGCCGCGGCTTCGGCAATTCGAGCGAGGGCCTTGTCGACGTTTTTTTGCTTGGCAGCGACGCAGTTCATCTGCACCAGCGCCACGTTGACGTGACTTGCTGGGGAGAGGTTTCCAGAAGCGGAAACGGATGATTGGTTGGCGGCGTTCATCGAAGCAACCGCGAGTCATTTTCGCGGCATGGAAAAAACGGCGTTAACAAGTCGAATGGTTCATGGTAGCGTAGTTTGCAACATGCGTACACCCGTCGGATTGTTTGTGACCGGGAACGATACAGGCGTCGGCAAGACGCACGTGGCGGCGATGATTGCCCGCGCTGCCCGTGCGCAAGGATTGGACGTTGGCGTTTACAAGCCGGTGGCCAGCGGATGCTCCAGCGAAAGCGGCAGCCTGATTGCCGAAGATGCCCAGGAGTTGTGGTTGGCGGCCGGCTCGCCCGGCGAATTGGAGCGGGTCTGTCCGCAACGGTTTGCCGCGCCGCTGTCGCCCCATTTGGCCGCGCAGGCCGAAGGCAAGGAGTTGGATGCAAATTTACTTCGCAGCGGATTGGATTACTGGCGAGAACGGTCGAATTTTTTGATCGTGGAAGGGGCCGGCGGCTTGATGAGCCCGTTGGGCGACGACGAATACGTGGCTGACCTGGCGCACGATTTTGGTTATCCGCTGATTGTCGTGGCAAGGAATCAGATCGGGGTGATCAATCAAACGCTGCAAACCATGATTGTGGCGATGACTTTCCGCGACGGGCTTAGCATCGCCGGCATTGTGTTGAATCGGACCATGCAGCCGGACGGTGATCCGAGTTTGATCGACAACCGGCGGCAGCTAGAAATGCGTTCGGTGCCGCCGCTGTTGGCAGAGGTAAAGTTCGGGCAGCAAAATTTCGAGCCGGGCGTGGATTGGGGGAGTGTGGCCCGCGCGCCGTAGCGCGGTTCTGCCAATGCTCTTTGCGTCGTTTTGTCGTTGAGGAACCAAGGGCGTCTACGAATGCAGCGCAATGGTAGGTTCCGCAGCGGCTGCCTGGCGCTGCTCGGCTAAAGATGTATCGAGCTTGAGTTGCATCACGACGGTCCAACGGCCTTTGGCATCGGGCTGGATATGCCAGTGGGGTTGCAGGCAGACGGCTTGATGAACCAGTTCGAAGCCCCCTTCCGATTGGCTGACGGTTTCGATGGGGTAGGTCCACAAATTCGTGGGGCGATTGAACGCCAATCCGACGTCGAGGCCCAGCCATTCGTCGACCAGATTCAGGGTCGCAGCATCGGAAAGACTTAAGCGCGAGCCGAGTTGGCCAAGCCGCTGGTGATCGCCGTTGTGAAAGTAGCGATCGTCGGCGCCGGCGGGCATTCCGGCGAAGTTGAATTCCACGCTGAAGTGGAACGTGCGATCGGCGGGCAAGCCCTCGAGGACGTAGGCGATTTCCAACGTGGAACTGCCGGCATGCAGCGTTAACCCCTTGGTGATTTTGAGCGGAATTCCCCACGCGTTTCCGGCGCGAGAAAGCTGGACTTGCACGCGGTCTGGATTGCGGCGAAGGCGTGCTTCGTACGGTCCTTGCAAAAAATCGCCCCGTTCCTGGGCCTCGTTGTGTTCGAGGGCCTCGGGCGAAATTTCGTCGTCGTAAAAGTGATCCAATAAACTTTTTCGCAAGTAACTGTCGTATTGCAAATGCCGCTCCAAGCCCTGCTGCTTAAACTTCACGGGCGTGTTGGCGTCGATGACGCTGCCGCCGGCGGCGCCGGGGCCCGCCAACACGCGGCGATGGTAGGCTTCGGGCCGTCGGCTGAGCGTGGCCAACAAGTTGTGGCAGATGGCGCGGACATCGAGCTCGTATAATTGTCCGCCGCGGCTGGGAGACAAGAGTGCCAGGCAACGATCGTTGGACAATTCGACTTCGGGGCGGTCGTCGAAATTCAAATCGTCCGAGACCGCTTCCACCCAGGAAGCATGCTGTCCGGCGGCGCGGTCGAGCAAATTTTCCGCGGCGATGAGGTGTTGATAAATTGCGTGCCGCAAATGAGGCAAATAAACGCCGCCGAAGGCGCCGTGCCAATAGGCACAATTGCACTGGGCGCGATACATTTCGGTGCGGGCATCATGCAACAATTCGTCGCGCGAGAGGGCCGAGCGGCCATTGAGCGACACATGCGGGGGCGGGACCACTGAAGCCGCGTTTTCCAACGCATCGTGCAGACGGCGGCTGACCATCATCATCCGAGAGTACATTTCGTTGATTTCGGGATATTTCACCAAAAAATTTCGCCATGTGCCGCCATGCACAAAGCGCGAAATGCCATTCCATTGCGGGTGTTGCTTCAGCTCCGCCCGCGCGGCCTCGTAAGCCAGCAATTGCTCAGGGGGCAAAACCCACTCGGTCATTTCGCGATAGCTGCCTTCGGGAATGTAAACTTTGCCCAAGGGGAGCACATGGTCGATGGTTTCCGAAGGGGTAGTCCAGTGGAGCCAATCCGCGTTGGCCTGCGCCAGATCGAAAAACTGCCGCAGCCAGCCGTCTTGATAAACCGGTTTTTTGGTATCGGGCCAGCAGCCGAATTTTTCGCCATCGTCGGCAAACACGGCCACCGCGCCCGGCTGGCGTTCGGCAATGCCGCGCAAGTAATCGATCGAATCGTTGGGGGCGGCAAAGGGAATGGTGTACCGCAGGCGTTCGCTGCCGGAAAATACGCGCAGCAAACGGCCGTCATCTTCGGTGAGGTAATAACCCCACAGTTGATCTTCGGTCAGTCCGGCCGATTTAAAGTGCGAATCGTCAAGGATGATGTATTCGACGCCGGCGGCGGCCAAGTCGGCGGTGAGGCTTTGCTCCCACACGCGTTCGGCAATCCAGGCTCCACGGATCGGAGTACCAAAGCGGCGCTGTAAAAATTCTCGATAAGCGCGGATTTGGCCGATGCGATCGCGGGAGGGTATCATCGGCAAAATTGGCTCAAAATAAGCGCCGCCAATAATTTCCAAGCGGCCCGCCGCCGCCAGCGCAGCCAAGCGGTCGACATATTCGGGATGATGCGCGTCGAGCCATTCCATCAATGGGCCGCTGGTGTGCAACGCCAGTTTAAAATTGGCGTAGGGCTCGATCACGTCCAGAAACGGCCGGTAACTGTCTTGATAGGCCTGTTCGAAGACGCCTTCGAAATTGCCGACCGGCTGATGATCGTGCAGCACAAACAAAAGGCGAATCGGATGGGGCATCGGCGGAAGCAGCGCTGGGCAAAAGGCGGCGAAATTTGACTCTACTGATTTTAGTGATTGACCGACCCTGTGGCCAATGGCAAGCGAAATTACACTTCGCGGAGTGCCGCCGCGGCCCGCTCGGGCAAGACCGCGTTGATGTAGCAGCCGGTGCCCAATTCAAAGCCCGCCAGGTTCGTGGTGCGCGGAAGAATCTCTATATGCCAGTGATAGTGGTCGCAACCGGGTGTGTCAAAGGGGGCGGTATGAACGATGTAATTGTAGGCGGGCAGTTTAACGATCTGCTGGAGTTTAACGAGCACCCTGCGCAGCAAGCTGGCCAATTCCGGCAGACTTTCCGAAGCCTGGGCATCGAAATGGGGCGCGTGGGCCAGCGGCAGAATCCAGGTTTCGTAAGCCATCCGCGAGGCAGAAGGGCAAAAAGCCACAAAGTTGGCAGTACGGGCCACGAGGCGGCTCTTGTCGCTGGGCAGTTCGTGGGACATCTGGCACGCGGGACAAATGCCATGTTGTTGGGTGTAGTTCTGAAAATTTGGAAGGCGGTCGCCAAAGTTTGGTCCGCCGTTTTCGAATGCCAGCAATTGGCTGTGCAAATGAGTTAGCGTGGCCCCGGCTGATGGTCCGCCGTTTTTGAATACAACGGCCAAACGAAAGCGACGTACACCTCGCAGTGTGGCCAGGCGCTGGCGGTAAACTTCCAATACCTCGGCCATTTGCACATCGCTCAGTTCGGCAACGCTGGTCAAATGGCGTGGTGATTCGATGATGATTTCGTGCAGACCCGCACCGGGTACGAGGTCGGCTTGAGAATTGGCTAGCGGTTGATTGATTTTGCCAAGCGCTTCCACCGCCGGATATTTGTTGGGCACCACGCGAACGCGCCAGCCGGGACAGTCGGGCGGACTACCAGCGGCGCGCAGAGCCAGCACTTCGCTGGGCGTGCAATGTTCGTTGCCTTCGCAGAACGGGCAGGTAATTTGGGTCCGCACCACCTGCTGAATATCCACTTCCTGGGGCCGCGCGGCGCGATTTTCCGCCAGAATCACCCAATGCCCGGTGATCGGATTGCGGCGGAGTTCGGACATTACAACATGCCAGTAGGGTTGATCGCGCCGAAGTTCGTTTTGATACCCAATCAGCGGTGCTGCGCGACCAACGGTCGCGGCTTTCTACTTTGCGCTTTATGATTTGGCGATTTGCTTTGCGCTTTCCATTTTTTTTTGCCGTTCTTCTTCCATGCGGCGTTCGGCTTCGGCATTGCCGCCCCAGAGCCAGTTGATTTGCCAGAACTTGCGCGTGGCTGCCGCTGCTTGCTCGGGCTTCAAACGATCTTCCCACTGCAGCGGCTGATAGGTGCCGAAGATGCGGTCCCAAATATCCAGCGACAGTCCGAAATTATGATGCCACTGGTTGTGCGCATGATGCATGAAATGCACGGGTCGGGGCATCCAGAAGCAGCGTTTGGGATTTTCGTGTTGAACTTGATGGCCGAACGCGGAGAAAAAAATAAAGGCATTGGCTCCAATCACCCAACCAATTCCTGCCGGAAGCGAAATTAAAAACGGCGGCCACATGAGGACCCAGGTGTACTTGAAATAATCCCAGAATTCCAACAAAACCCCCTGTGCCGTTCCGCGGGCATGATGTTCCCGATGAGTTTTTCCGGGTCCCCAGGTGACGGCGTGCATGAAGCGGTGACCCCAATACTCGACGAAGGTGCCAAAGATGAATCCGCCGACGGCCCATGCTGTGCCGACGCCCATGGCATACCAATTCATGTCGATTTCCTTGCTCGAAGCGACAATCCACGCTGCCTCTATGCCGGCCAACCACGAAATGTAGTTTACACGCGCCGGCCTATTGAGAAAACAGCAGCCCCGTAGAAGGCTTTGGGCGATGCTGCGATTGCACAATCGTGCGATTGTCAAATCTTGGCAGTATCGCCACTGCGGACTCGAGCGAGCGTGCGCTCGTACAGCGCTGTGTATTCCCGCGCGCTGCGACCCCACGACCAATCTTGCTGCATGCCGGCGGCGACCATTTTATTCCAGACTTCGGGTTTGGCGAACAAACCCACGGCCCGGCGGAGGGTTTCGCTGAGGGCAAAAGCGCTGTAATCGTGAAAGCTAAAACCGGTGGCTGTGCCCGCGGCCAGCGTTTCGTCAGTGGCGTTGATGACGGTATCGGCCAGGCCGCCGGTGGCCCGCACGATGGGCACGGCGCCATACTTCAGGCTGTAGAGCTGGCTGAGGCCGCAGGGTTCGAAGCGGCTGGGCATGAGGAAGATGTCGGCGCCGGCTTCGATCAAATGGGCCAGCCGTTCGGAGAATTCGAACTTTACGCCCACTTTTTGCCGATGGCGCTGGGCCAGCGTTTGCAATTGCTCCTGGTATTTGGGCTCGCCGGTTCCCAGTATCACCCATTGCACACCGGTCGACTGAACCCATTCGGAAATGGCAGCGATGAGCAATTCAATTCCCTTTTGTTCTGTCAGTCGCCCGACGAACGCCACAACGGGCGCTGCGCCGTTATCTTTGGGCAAACCAAATTCCTGTTGCAGCGCTGCCCGGCACTTGGCTTTCCCTTCGCGCACGTTGGCTGAATTGTATTTCGCGGGGAGATGAGGATCGGTTAGCGGATTCCATTGCGAATAGTCCACGCCGTTGATGATTCCCGACAACACGCTGCGGCGCTGCTGCAATAAACCCTCTAAGCCGCAACCCAAGGGAGCGGTTTGAATTTCCTCGGCATAGCGTGGGCTGACCGTATTGATGGCGTCGGCGAATGCCAAGCCGGTTTTGAGAAGATTCAACTGACCGAAGAATTCCATTTGATGCCAGTTGAAATACTTCCAATCCAACCCGGTGAGCAGCATGTCCCAATGCCAAAACGTTCCCTGGAACGCCAAATTGTGAACGGTGATGAGCGAGGCCGTTCGCTCAAAGCGCGGAACGCCGCGATATTCGATTTTGTGATACGCCGGCAAGAGGCCGGTTTGCCAATCGTTGCAATGCAAAATATCGACATCCAATTCCAGCAAACGCACGGCCTCCAACACCGCGCGGCTGAAGAACACAAACCGCTCGCAGTTGTCGGGGTAATCTTTGCCGGCGGTTTGGTACAGACCGTCCCGGTCGTAATAGCCGGGTTGATCGACAAAATAGACGGGCACTTGGGAGCCGGGAAATTTTCCGCGAAGCAGCCGACCGGCAATGCTGTTGCGGCCGATGCGAATATTGAGCGGAATGCCGGTGGCTTCGATCGATACGCCGGCTTGAAACACCGAACGATAGGCCGGCATGACGACCGTCACTTGATGTCCCAGGCGATGCAACTCCTGGGGCAGCGCGCCGCAAACATCGGCCAGACCGCCGGTTTTGGCAAAGGGGACCGCCTCGCTAGTGGCCAAAACAATTTTCAAGGCGACAGCCTCCCCCCGAGCTGAAATGTCGACAATCCGGCATCTTCAAAATCATAGGCCGGCATTTGGCCTGCGTCGCGGCTTAAACTAACACAAAATGCGGGAAAATTGAACTGTGCGGTGTTTGCCGCAATCGGGCGGGGTGTGAAAAGGCTGAAAATTGCAAATTCGATTGAACTTTGGCTTGGACTTGCACCACTCACTGCTAGGGGACGATTTCTCGGCGGTGGGCAGCGATTATCGCGGTGGTGGGACAATTTGAAATTCCGACAGCCGCTTTTCCCGACTGACACAGTCGGGCTATGTTCAAATTGGCCCACTACCATTATCGCGGTAGCGTGGCGGATTGCATTGGGTGTTGATAAAATGGAGGTTTCCATGGTGTTGTTGGTGCAGTGCCTTTATCGCCCCGCGGCATTCGCTGCCATGAGTGAGCTCGACGTTCGACAGATTAGCGAGAATTATTTGGCGCGGATTCATCGTGCTGCGTTGGTGTTGACCGGCAATCCGTGGGATGCGGACGACTTGACGCAAGAAACGTTTTTGGTGCTGTCACGGGAATTGCCGCGCTTTCGGGGCAGCAGCAGCATTTACACCTGGCTATACGGAATTCTCTTGAATTTAGATCGCAATCGGCGGCGCAGCGGCGCGAGACGGCGAAACAAGCTCCGCGTGCTATGGAGTACCGAAAGCGGCGTCGATAAATTGGCGCCTGCGGCGGAAACGCCACTGGAAATCAAGGAATGGAATCGCAGCCTGTGGAGACTGGTGGCCGATTTACCAACTCCGCAGCGGCACGCTTTGGTTTTGCGCTTCAGTGGGCAACTGCCCTACGAGGAAATTGCGGAAGTACTGCGTTGCCCTGTGGGGACCGTTAAATCTCGAATCTTTCACGGCGTGGCCGGCTTGCGTGAAGCCATGTTGGCCGAACATCGCCCCAGCAGCGAGTCGCAGCCTGCAGTGCCAGGAAACATTCACCATGTCAATTGAACCGCCGCGAAAATCGATTTTGCAGATGACAGGCCACGAGTCCGACGATTCTTCGGCGGACGAATGGCCCGACGATTTACAGGCGGTGGCGCAACAACTGACTGATGACGCACAGTTTTTGGCCGCGCGGTATCCGGCCACGGTTGCTGCGGCAGCGGTGGCTCGTGAAGTGGACAAGCGCCAGATTGTCCTGCCGCTTGAAACGCGCCTTGCCGTGCGCCGGCCCCGGCCATTTTGGCAGCAAGCGGCGGCGGCCGTGCTGTTCATGGGGTTGGGGGGCGCAGCCACGGCCATAACTATTTATTCGCGCAGCGCGGGCAATGGGCCGGTGCCGCACGCGTTGCACAGCCCGGTCGCTAGCAGCGAAGCTTCAGGCAGCGAAACTTCGGGCAGCAAAGCTTCGGGCAGCGGCGCTGTCAGCGACGATGAAAATTCCGTCGGTGTGCAAGCCGTCGGGTTTAATACGGTCCCGGCCGCGCGAACCACACTGAGCGAAGTCGAGATGTTGCGCATTCAATCGGCGGCGTTCGAGCAGGTGATACGCAAGCTGCAAGATGAACTGGCTCGGCGCGACAAAGAGCAGGCGGACATGCAGCAAACGTTGGAATCGCTGCGGAAAGAGGTGAGCGAACTGCGTCAGCGGGTGAACGAAGCGCCACCGGCCGGCAAGGACAAATAGCGGAGGGTCTGCATCGCATCCCGCGGTTTTGCTTTTTCAGCTTTCCCCTTAGCTATCAGCGGCTATTTTTTCGCGCCGGCAATGAAAGCGGCGATTCGATCCAGGCCAGCTTCCAGGTCGGCCATGCTGGCGGCGTAGGAGATGCGGACGTATCCTTCCGCCCCGAAGGCCGAGCCCATTACCGTCCCCACATTTTGCTGTTCCAACAGCGCCAGGCACCATTGGGCCGAGTTGGCGCATTTTACGCCGCTGTAAGTGCCGCCTAAATGCTGCTTGATGTTTACAAAGGCGTAAAAGGCGCCGGCCATTTCCGGAACGCTTACGCCCGGGATTCTGGCCAGCCGGCTGCGGACAAAATCGCGTCGCATGGAAAATTCTGCGTGCATGTCGCGGACGCATTGTTGCGGACCTTCCAGGGCCGCCGCCGCCGCATACTGACTGATGCTGCATGGATTCGAGGTTTCCTGGCTTTGTAAATCGGCCATGGCCTTGGCCACGTTTGTGGGTGATAAGGTCCAGCCGATGCGCCAGCCGGTCATGGCGTACGATTTGCTTACGCCGTTCACCACCACAGTGCGCTCCACCAAGCCCGGCCGCACCGTGGGGAAGCTTTTGAAGCGATGGTTGCCGTAAATCAAGTGTTCATAGATTTCGTCGCTCACAACCAGCAAATTGTGCTGGAGAACTACGTCAGCCAGTGCGGCCAACTCCTCCGGCGAGTAGACGCTGCCGGTGGGATTGCTGGGAGAACAAACCAGGAGGATGGTCGTGCGCGGAGTAATCGCCGCTTGCAGTTGAGCGGGCGTCAGTTTGAAATCGTTAGTCTCGGCTGTTTGCAGGATGACGGGCTTCGAGCCGGTGAGCTTCACCAATTCTGCATAGCTGACCCAATAGGGGGCCGGAATAATGACTTCATCGCCCGGATTGCACAGCGCGGCAAAAACATTGTGCAGGGAATGTTTAGCCCCGTTGGAAACCACTACTTGGGCCGGCTGGTATTCCAGGCCGGTGCGCTGCTTGTAAGTTTTGACAATTGCTTTTTTCAATTCCGGAATGCCGCTGGCAACGGTGTAATGCGTGTGGCCGGCCGCGATGGCCGCATCGGCGGCCGCGCAAATGTGCGGGGGCGTAGTGAAATCGGGCTCGCCCACGCTGAAGTCGTACACCTTCTTTCCGGCGGCAGCCAGCTCCTTGGCTTTGGCGGCCATCGCCAACGTGGCGGAGGGTTCCAAGGCGGAAACGATATGTGAAATCTGCATCGCCATGGGCGAAATCCTTGGGCTGCAATGAACGGAAAGCGGCTGGCAAGAAACACGAACCACGCACGGCATTGTACTGGAAGACAGGACAATCATATTCGCCTGCGGGTTCGTCTCCAAGCGGGTCGGGTAAAGCGCCTTCCAGCCGCCCGATGCGAAGCGATTGAAACTCATGTTGCGAAACCTACTGGGGCGCAAGAATGACACGTCGAAGTTCCAAGGCGCGTCAGATTGATGGCGCGGCAAACTCGTATTGACAGATTTCTGGGGATCGTGTTTCAATGGCCTGCATGGGAGTAGTTGTTAGGCCAGCCACAGGCAAGTTTTGTCGACTGGCCACCCTCGGGAACTTGGATTGCAGATCGAAAGTCGCCGTGCCGTAGGAAACAGCGACTTCGGGATTAGTGCGTCATCGAACTAGAACGTGTTGTTGGCGGAACCGGCCTGAACCGGAGCACCCCAGGCTCGACCGCTGATTTGTTTGCATGTGGTGCTCGCTAGTTCAGGAGCCAATAGATATGGCAGCCAAGAAGAAATCCAGTGCTCGAAAATCGAAACGCTCACCGAAAAAAAAGGCGAGCAAGCGTTCTGCAAAGAAAAAGAGCAGCCGGCGATGGTAAGCGCCCCAATAGGCGTATGCTAATCGTTGTTTGATTCCGACGAGAAAGGTCGGTCTGCGCGCTTGCGGCACAGACCGACCTATTTTTTCATGGTCGGGCCGCTGTTCCGTGGACGACGGCGCGACATTGACCAAACTTGTTTGGCATGTTAGAGTTGCGTGTAATGTAAATAGTGATTCATTCTTGCGCGGGGGGCGATCAACCCGCTTCTTCAAGCTCTTCTGGCAGCGAATTCAGTGACCGATACGGCAACCAGTGTGCTGGATCAATCGACCCGATTCGATCAGCTAAATCTTTCAACCACGATGCTGGCGGCGCTGGCTGCTGCGGAATACTCGCAACCGACGCCAATTCAGGCCGGCTTGATTCCACGGGCCTTGGCCGGAGTTGACGTGCTGGGCCAAGCCCGTACCGGGACCGGAAAAACGGCGGCGTTCGCCATACCGATATTAGAGCAGCTTGATTTGGGGAAAAAACATCCCGGTCCGCAAGCGCTGGTGTTGGTACCGACGCGCGAACTGGCCGTGCAAGTGCGCGAAGAAGTCATCAAGCTGTCGCATGGGCGCAAAGTGCATGCGGTGGCCTTATACGGCGGCAAGCCGATCAAGGGGCAAATCGAAAAACTTCGCCGCGGCGTGGAAGTGGTCATCGGCACTCCGGGAAGGGTGCTGGACCATTTGGCGCGGGGCACTTTGGGACTGCGCGATTTGAAAATGGTGGTGCTGGACGAGGCAGACCGGATGTTGGACATCGGCTTCCGGCCGGACATCGAAAAAATTCTGCGGAACTGCCCCCAATCGCGGCAAACGCTGCTGCTTTCTGCGACGGTGCCGCCGCCGGTGGAACGGCTGGCGAAGCGCTACATGCGCGATCCGGAAGTGCAGAATTTTTCGCCCAAGGACGTGGCGGTGGAGACGATCGAGCAATTTTATTTCACGGTCGACGCCAACCGCAAATTCGAGCTGCTGGAGAAGCTGCTGCAGCGCGAGCAGCCTCGGCAGGCGATTATTTTTTGCCGGACCAAGAGGGGAACGGAAAAAGTGTATCAGCGGCTTTCGAAAAAGCTGTCCGAAGCGGCCACGATTCATGGCGATTTGCACCAGGGGGCGCGCGATCGCGTGATGGCCGCGTTTCGAGCGGGCGAGGTGCGGTATTTAGTGGCCACCGACGTGGTGGGACGCGGCATCGACGTATCGGGGATTTCGCACATTATCAACTACGATTTGCCCCAATTCTGCGATGATTACGTGCACCGCGTGGGGCGCACCGGCCGCATGGGGCGGGAAGGCGTGGCGTACTCGTTTGTCACTCCCGAGGAAGGAAACGAATTGACGCGGATTGAGATGAGAATCAACCGGCTTCTGCATCGCGATGAAATGCCGGGCATTTCCAACGCGGGAAAACCGGCCGACACGACGGGCATTCCGGCCCATAGCGGCCCCGTGCAGTGGAGACCCGGCGGCGGTTGGGGAAACAGCCAGGAGGAGTATAGCCAGCCCAGCGCCGGCGCGGCGGCGACAGAGGCCGCCAACGCAAGTGAAGCGGGAGCAGCCGGAACAGGCTCCGAACCAAAGAGCGCATCGCCACCGCCGGCCGCGGCAGCGAAACCGGCAACCAAGCGCTATCGCCGGGCGCTTTGAGGGGCTGATTCAGGGCAGCAGGTGCATCGTTCAGCCCGGCGGTGGTGTCGTTTTGCAACATCGCGAACGGCGAGATAGAATTCTGGGGAGTTCGAGACCGCTCTATGCAGATCACCGCAGATTTTTTGGCGCAGCAGTTGGAATTGGCCGACGCTTTAGCGGCAGGAAGAAATCGCATGCTACAGCCGCAGGATTTGCCGGGCCGATATGGACGCGTGGTGAAGGCGCTGGATCTGGTGCTGGCCGCGTGCGATTGCGAAGCGGTGGTGGGCGGCGGTTGGGCCGTTTGGCGGCACGGGTACGTTGGCCGTGTGACGCAAGACATTGACATGGTGTTGCCGCGCGATCGCATCGACGATTTTCTCAAAACGGCGTCGGTGAGCGGATTTGTTATCCTCAATCAACCGGCAGGACGTTGGCCTAAGCTGCAACATCGAGAGACGGGAATCGACGTCGATATTTTGCCCGAGGGGGAGCGGCCTGGCACCATGACGCACCCCGCGCCGACGACGATTGCCCACCCGAGTTTGATGGGGGGCGTTCGTGGGCAGTTGCGCTACATTTCGCTGCCCGCTTTGGTGGAACTTAAATTGGCGGCCGGCCGGCTGCGCGACGAGGCCGATATTCTGGAACTGTTGCGAGAAAATCCGGAGCAAGTTGAACCGCTACGAGAGCATCTGGCCGCAGTACATCGACAATATGTGACGCGGCTGGAGCAATTACTGGCCCGACTTGATGAATCTGCGGGCGGTTGAAGTTACGGCAAGTGTTTGCCGGCGGCACGAATCAGTTCGATCAGGACTGAGCGGTGGCAGCGGGTTTCGTCTTCGCAGAAGCAGCCGACCGCAATTGGGGTGCGGCGGCTGATGGCGGCGAGCAATTCGATGGTGTGCCGGGCTTCGGGGCGCTGCATTTCCGCTTGATAAGCGCGAAAGAATTGTTGCGGAGTTTTTTTGCCGTCTTTGAATGCGGCGAGCAATTCCCGGCTGGGGGCGACCAGCGGGAGCCAGACGTCGAAGAAGTCGCGCCGGGCATATTCACTGCGAGGGACACCGCGCGGCAGATGCCGGACCGTGCCCAGACGCAGGCCTTCGTGCTTTGTTCGCGGGGAACCGAGGCGATATGTCGAAATTTGTGGGCGATTCATCATGCGGCCCCGGATTTACCTGGCGGAAGTTACAATAAAGAAAGCGGCGAAAAATTCGATTTCAGTGAATTTGGTCCGGCAATTATTCTATGTTTTTTCGCATTGGGTTGGCCAGCGTGGGCTTGTTGGCGGCGGCGCTGGTGTGCAGTTGCGGCAGCGCTTGGGCGCAAACGGCCGGCGGCGCGAATCAAGGCGCATTGGTTTCTTCTGCGCCGCTCTTTGCCGCCGTCGACGAAGCCGCGGTGCGGGCTTTGGGCATTCGCAAGCTGGAAAGCCGGCGGCTGGTGTTGTACACCGATTTGCCCACTGTGCCGGAAGTTGATGAATTGCCGCAAGTGTTTGACCAGGCGTTTGAATTGTGGTGCAAGTATTTTGGGCTCGATGCGGCGCGGTATCCGGATTGGAAAATGCGGGCGTCGATCATCGACAATCCACAGCGATTTATCGACGCGGGGCTGATGCCGGCCGATTTGCCGAAATTTCTCAACGGGTATACTCGCGGACATGAGTGTTGGCTGTACAACCAAACCAGCCCGTACTATCGGCGGCATTTATTGTTGCACGAGGGGGTGCATGGGTTCATGTTCTCGCTGGTGGGGAGCAATGCGCCACCGTGGTACATCGAAGGGATGGCGGAATTGTTGGGCACGCACCATTGGGAACAGGGCAAATTGCAATTGCCTTACTTTCCGCAGCACGCCGCCGAGGTGCCCAAGCTAGGCCGGATTGAAATTGTGCAGAAAGATTTTGAACAGCATCGGGCCATGCGCCTGGCGGATGTGATGGCTTACGACCGCTTGGCCCATTTGCATGTGGAACCGTATGGCTGGTCGTGGGCGGCGTGCGCGTTTTTGGATGGGCATCCGAAGTACCGCGATAAGTTTTGGCAAATGCAGGGACGGCTGAGCGTGCATAACCACTTCAACGCCGATTTGGTGGCCGCATACGGCGACGATTACCCGCACTTGGAAGAAGAGTGGGAAGTGTTTGTCGCCAATTTAGATTACAGTTACGATTTTGGTCGCATGGCCATCGACTTTACGCCGGGCGAACCTTTGGGCTCGCAAAACCGTCGTGTTGAAGTGCAGGCCGACCGGGGTTGGCAGAACAGCGGCGTGCTACTGGAAGCGGGGAAAACCTACAAACTGACGGCGAGCGGGCGATTTCAAGTGGCCAGCGATCCCAAGCCGTGGATCAGCGAACCGAACGGCGTTTCGGTGCGTTATATTCATGGGCGGCCGCTGGGTTTAATGCTGGGGGCCGTGCATCCGGAACATACTGACCACGCGGTTAGTTCGCTGGTGAATCCGATTGTGGTGGGTCTGGCAGCGACAATTACGCCCTACGAAACCGGCACGCTGTATTTGCGAGTGAACGATTCCGCGGGTGAACTCAGCGACAACGCCGGACAGGCGGAAGTGAACATTTCGACGGATTGACGATGTGCATTGCAGCGCCGACAATTATTCAGCGTGCGGTGATTTTCGGTCGTCGATTTCATCCATCCGTCAATTCACTTCCAAACCATCCCATGCCACTTCTGCAATCGCCCATGAATTTTATTGAGCAGGAAGATCCCGATGTTTGGGCCGCCATTGATGCCGAGGCGCAGCGGCAGCAAGACGGGCTGGAAATGATCGCCAGCGAAAATTATGTCAGCCCGGCGGTGATGCAGGCGGTGGGCAGCGTGCTGACGAACAAATATGCAGAAGGGTATCCGGGCCGGCGGTATTACGGCGGCTGCGAGCATGTCGACACCGTGGAAGAACTGGCCCGCAACCGGGCGAAGCAATTATTCGGCGCGGAGCATGCCAACGTGCAGCCGCACTCGGGCAGTCAGGCGAATTTCGCGGTGTATCTTTCGGCGGTGCAGCCGGGCGATACGGTGTTGGGCTTGGACCTGGCCCACGGCGGGCATTTGACGCATGGCATGAAATTGAACATTTCGGGCATGCTGTATCACTTCGTGGCGTACGGCGTGACGCGGGATACTAACCGATTGGATTTCGACCAGGTGGCGCGGCTGGCCCGTGAGCATAAGCCGAAGTTGATTGTGGCCGGGGCCAGCGCTTATCCGCGGCAAATTCCGCATGGGAAGTTTGCGGAAATCTCGCGGGAAGTCGGGGCGAAATTGTTCGTCGACATGGCCCATTACGCCGGGTTGGTGGCGGCGGGTTTGCACGATAATCCCGTGGGTGTCGCCGATTTTGTCACCACGACGACGCACAAAACTTTGCGCGGTCCGCGGGCCGGGCTGGCCATGTGCAAAACGGAATACGCCAAGGATTTGGACCGCAACGTGTTCCCGGGCATTCAAGGCGGGCCGCTGATGCACGTGATTGCCGGCAAGGCGGTGTGCTTTGGCGAGGCGCTGCGGCCCGACTTCAAAATTTACGCGCAGCGAATTATGGATAACGCCAAGGCGCTGGCCGAAGCGCTGATGGCGGGCGGCCTGCGATTAGTCAGCGGTGGGACTGACAACCACTTGATGTTGGTCGACGTCACGACGCTGGGCATCGGCGGCAAGCTGGCGGAAGCGGCGCTCGACAAGGCGGGCATCACCGTGAACAAAAACATGATTCCGTATGACGAGCGCAAGCCGATGGACCCTTCGGGCGTGCGGATTGGCACGCCGGCGCTGACGACGCGCGGCATGGGGCCGGACGAAATGCGAACGATTGCCGCTTGGATTTTGCGGGCGCTTAAGTCGGCGGAGAATGAAGCGGCGCTGGCGGAAATCCGCGGTGAAGTGAGCGAGTTGTGCCAGCAGTTTCCGGTACCGGCGGCGCGATTAGGAGCTTTCTGATTTGTAGGAGGCGAATCCTTTCGCCGACCCTCGCGAATGCATCTTCATTAAAGCTGCCGTCGGGGAAAGGATTCCCCTCCTACTGTTTTTTTGCTTCGCGCAGGCGGGCGCGAATTTTTTCCAGGCGCGAGGCCAGTTCTTTTTCGAAGCCGCGATCGACGGGGCGATAGTATTCGCGCTCGATGCCCAAGTAGTCTTGCGCGGCGATGGCGCCTGGCGCATTGTGCGAATACTCGTAGCCTTTGCCGTGGCCCAGCCGCTCGGCGCCCTGGTAATGCTTGTCGCGCAGTTGCACCGGCACCGGTAGCAATCGGCCGTCGCGGACATCGTGCACGGCTTCGCCGATCGCCACGGTGGCGGCGTTGCTTTTGGGCGCGCAGGCCAAGTAAGCCACCGCTTGGGCCAGCGTCAACTGACATTCGGGCAAGCCGACGAACTCGCAGGCTTGCATGGCGGCGACGGCCAACGGCAGCGCGTGCGGATCGGCGTTGCCGACATCTTCACTGGCTAAAATCACGAGGCGGCGGGTGAGAAAGCGGACTTCTTCGCCCCCTTCCAGCATGCGGGCCAGCCAGTAAATGGCCGCATCGGGATCGCTGCCGCGGATGCTTTTGATGAGCGCGCTGGCAGCGTCGTAATGGGCGTCGCCGCTGGCATCGTAGTCGACGGCCTTGCGCTGCACCGATTCTTGCGCCAGCGCTTTGGTGAACCGCAACGGGCGCTCGGGTGACGAGAGGACGCCGATTTCCAAAGCGCCCAGGGCGCGGCGGGCGTCGCCATCGCTGACTTCGGCCAGAAATTGCAGGGCGCCGTCGTCGAGCGAAACTTGTTCGTGGCCGAGGCCGTGTTGCGCGTCGGCCAGAGCGCGGCGAATGATGGCTTTGATGTGGTCGATGGACAGGGGTTTGAACTCGAAAATGCGGCTGCGGCTGACCAAGGCGCTGGTGAGCGCGAAGAAGGGATTTTGGGTGGTGGCGCCGACCAATATTACCACGCCTTCTTCCACGTCGGGCAGGAGCACATCTTGCTGGGCGCGGTTGAAGCGATGAATTTCGTCAATGAATAGCAGCGTGCGTTGGCCGGCGGCGGCGAGACGGTCGCGGGCTTCGTCGAGCACTTCGCGCAGTTCTTTTACGCCGCTGGCGACGGCGCTCATGGGCTGAAACATGCTGCGGCTGGCCGTCGCCAACAGATGCGCCAGCGTTGTTTTGCCGGTGCCGGGCGGGCCGTAAAAAATGACCGAGCCCAAGCGGTCTGCGGCCAACAGGCGGCGCAACAATTTTCCTTCGCCCAGGAAATGCTCCTGGCCGACGAAGTCGTCGAGCGATTCGGGGCGCATGCGTGCCGCCAGCGGTTGGGCCTGGCGGCGGTTTTCGGCTTCGGCGGCGGCGAAGAGGGACATGGCGGAAGTGGTCAGGGGTCGATGGACGAAACGAAGGCGGAAGGAAAAAAGGCAGAAGGCGGAAAGCAGAAGGCAGAAAGTCGGAGGTCGGAGATTTGTGTGGGAACCGACTGGTTTATTGTATCCGTTGGTTCGGTGAACGTGAATGAACGCGGTGAGGATTAAAACAGCGTGAGTTGGCCGTCGGCGGAGCGCGGGGGGTGGAATTGGGTGGTGTCGAGCGGCGGCAGGTCGCGGTTCAGGCCGAACTTGTGTTTGAAGACGCGGAACGTGTCGGCGATGCCGTCGGTGTATTCGCCTTGACCACGCATGCGGCGGCCGAATTGGTAATCATTCATTTTCCCGCCGCGGACATCTTGAATGCGGGCGATTACACGGTCTCGCTGCAGCGGCCGGTTGCGGGCCAGCCAATCTTCGAAAATTGGTCGCACGGCCCAGGGGAGCCGCAACATTTGCCAGCCTGCGCCACAAGCGCCGGCCTGGGCGGCGGCTTCCAAAATGGCGGGGATTTCTACGTCGGTAAGGCCGGGAATGATGGGTGCGACCATGACGCGCACTGGTACACCGGCGGTGGAAAGTTCTTTCACAGCGCGCAGCCGGCTGTCTGGGGGACTGGTGCGCGGTTCCAGATCGCGAGCTAAATCAGCATCGAGTGTGGTGACGGAAAGATTGATCGCGCACATTCTCTGCGCAGCATGAGGGGCGAGCAAATCAAGATCGCGCAGGATGAGGGCGTTTTTGGTGATGATGCCAAACGCTTGGCGGGCTTCGACTAGAACTTCGATGCAAGAGCGGGTGATTTTCAGGCGGCGCTCGGCGGGTTGGTAGCAATCGGTCACGCCGGACATGGCGATGACTTCGCGGCCATTCCACGACGGTTTGCATAGTTCGGCGCGGAGCAGGCGGGCGGCATCGGGCTTGTACAGCACTTTGGTTTCAAAATCGAGGCCGGCGTTCATGCCCAGGTATTCGTGTCCGGGGCGAGCGTAACAGTAGGCGCAGCCATGCTCACAACCTCGATAAGGATTGATGCTGTGCGTGAATGGAATGTCGGGGCTGTCGTTGTGAGTGATGAGGCTGCGGGTGTGGTCGGGGAAGAATTCGGTGGGAATGCGGCGCTGGTTTTGGGCGGCCAATTCGTCGTGTTCGAGCTGCTGCCAATCGGCGTGGGTGGAAACTTTTTCGAACCGATTGGTCGGCTCGATTTGGGCCCCGCGGCCGACGATATGCTGTGGAGGTTGTTGAAGTGGCTGCATGACTTTCGCGGGGTGGTTTTGACCGGCTTTCAAGTAGTGTACATTTGTTCTAATCAAAGGTCAATTGTGGACGGAACACCCAGGGCACTGTTTTTTCATTCCGGCAGCAAAGAGAATTGGATTGCGGCTGCCGCGGGCCGCTTCTTCTTTTCGCAAAGAGGCTGATTTGCCAGCGGCGAGTAGAAAATTCAGGTCGAAGAAGCCGTGCGCTTGCTGGGCGATTGGCCGGGGAATCGCTAAACTGCAGAGCCGTCGCCCGCTTTTCCTTCTGTGAAATCTCCGCTGGGCAAGCCCAGCGGCTAACTATTCAACTTCCGCTATTCAACTTCCGCTGGCAAGTCCAGCGGCTAAAAATGGTGCCGCCATGACTGATCGCGAACGCTGGATTGTGTATCCGTTATTGTTGTTGTCGATCGGTTTGGGCGTGTTTCAAACCGGAAACGAACAACAAAACCATTCCGCGGATTTGGATCGGGTGCGCTGCAAGGCGCTGGAAGTGATTGGCGCGGACGGGAAAGCCAAAGTCACGCTGGGAACCAATGAAAACGGCGATGGCGTGATGGAAACCGCCACTGCCAACGGGTTACTGGCAATGAAAATGGGATCGAACCCCAGCGGTGCAGACCTGACCCTGTTCGACGGCGATCATAAAAAATTCTTGGCGCTCGGCTTCGAAGGGCAGATTATCGGTCTGGTTGCCGGATTAGTGGGAGAGCAGAAGTATTACTTAATGAATGTCTTGCCGATTCCTCGATTGCCACGGCCTGAAGAAAAAACAACAGATCGATCAGACTCGACCGACAAGCCGGCGGATTCTGACAAATCGCCGGGCTCTGGCGCCGATTCGACCGTTCCGCCGCCCGCGCAGGAAAAGGGACCGGGGATCCAGTGATTAGTATACAACTCAAGAAGACGTAGCGGCCCCGGCGCGCCGGGGTCTCCAGCCGCTGAGGACAAGCGGCCACCACATCCGGGCTGACCGCAGCCGCTGAGGACAGCGGCAACTACATCCACCGCGTAATTGCGGGACAGGCTCCTACAAGCGGCCTTTATTTTTCCGTTCCGATGCCGGGAGGCGGGGCGGGGGCGGCATCGTCGGTTGCCGGGCCAGCGGCGGCGGGTTTGATCGGATCGCCGCCGTGCGAATCGGCCGGGGCGCGGGCTACGATGGGGGATTGGCTGTCGCGGGGGCCAAATACCTTCTCGCGGTACAGCTTCAATCCGCGGGCCGCGTGGTACAAAGCGCCGCAATCTAACTGGCGGTTGGCGTTATCTTCCAGCAATTGGCACAACCGATTCACCGCGGCCGTGACCCACGGCTCTTGCAATTGCTCTTTGGTCAATGCGACATCCAGCCATTCCAACGTGTGGCCGGTGGCGTGCAGGGTAACTTTGACATCGGCGGAACTGCCCGGCCGAACGAAAAAGCTCGTGGAAAAGTTGCCGTCGGGCTGTTGAAATTCGCGGGCTTTGCGGACGCAATCTTGAATGACGTTGTGGGCTTTCTGCCAGCCGCCAGTGAGTTGGTCGGGAGTTTTGCCGGTTTGCTCCATGTAATGATTCAAGGCAATGGTCAGGCCGTACAAGCGGTGCGTGCCGCCGCAGGAAGCTTTTTCGCCGACAACGGGAGCATCAGCCTCCATGGCTTCGAGGCGTTCGGTGTTCCACTGCTCGCCGTCTTTATCTACCCAGGTGTGATCGTAAGGATAAAAAGTGCTGACGGTCCATAAAGTCCAGCAGGCTTCCATGCCTGGGTAAAGATCCCATTGGGCCTGAGTGGCAAGATCCTCCACTTTGTAGACTTTGCCTTGAACCACGAGCTTGTCGTCAGGCTTAACGCCGACTTGCGAAAGGATGCCGACCCATTGGTCTGGATGGCCTTGGGCCGCCATCGAACCGGGTTCCAAGTGTGCTTTTACGCCGTGATCGCCTGGTTCCAATTCCCAGCCGTGCAGATCACCACCGTTGAGCAACCAATCTAGGGCCCCAATCATTTGTCCGTCGTGTTCGATCTTGAGATCGTGTCCATAGGCCAAAATACCGTGCATGATTTGCCAGGCATTGTGGTCGCGCGTGTTCAGCGTGCGGTTGTTCAGCGTGTAATCGACCAGGGCATCGATGCGATCGCGCAGTTCGTTGGGCGAGGAAAGGTTGACATTAAACGTCTGAGCAGGTGGAGTTGTATCTTTCGAGCAACCGCAGGCCAGGCCAAACGTTAACAACAAGGCAACGCTGAACCATCGAGCACTAGGGAGAAATGACATTGGATTCTCAATGGGGAGAGGAATGGCGGGAGAGAAACGCGGTTCCAGGGGCAGACAGTCTTTTAACACTTCGGCACGGATGCTAGCAGAAGTCGCGTAAAAGTGCAGACGTGCGGTTAAGTGGGCGGAATATGTTGAGTTTGCCGGATGAAAGGAGCTTCGGTCAACCCGCAGGGAGCGGCGATTTTACCCCAGCCATTTGAAAGGCGAGGTTAAGTGGCGAGGCGATCTCAGAGCGGTGGTTTGTGAATCGCTTGTAAATCCTATGATGACAAGTGGTTGCGCATGAGCAAACAGGCTTCGGACAAGATCCGACGGCCTTTGGGATACGTAGTAACGAAGAAAACGTGTCGTAAAGCGAAATAATATAATCGCATTTACACCCCCGCATCATCTGCTGATGCATCTGCAATGCTGGGCAAATGCAGCCAAGCGTATTGAGGACGCAACCAAATGTTTCACATGTTTGATCCGTTGTATTTTTTGTTCCTGGCACCTGCTTTTTTGCTGGCGATGTGGGCGCAATTCCGCGTTAAGTCGGCGTATGCTCAAGCGCAGCAACAGCCGGCGCCGCTGAGCGGAGCGGCCGCCGCCCGTCATATTTTGGATCAAGCAGGTTTACAAGCGGTCAACATTGAGATGGTGCCGGGGGAAATGACCGATCATTACGATCCTCGCGATAAAGTGCTGAGGCTGAGTTCGGCGGTGTATCAAAGCCGGTCGTTAGCAGCGGTGGGTATTGCGGCACACGAATCGGGTCACGCTTTGCAAGACGCCAAGCACTATGCGCCGCTTTTGGTGCGCAATGCGGTGGTGCCGGCGGCTGGCATCGGAACGCATTTCAGTTTTCTATTGCTAATCCTGGGCGTGCTTTTTAGCCTGCCGGCTTTGCTGTGGGCCGGCATCATTCTGTTTAGCACGGTCGTGTTTTTCCAAGTGGTGAATTTGCCGGTGGAATTCGACGCCAGCGCGCGAGCCAAGCGCGAACTGGTAACCTTGGGCATTGTGCCCGAGCAAGACATGCACTACGTGAACAGCGTCTTGAATGCGGCAGCACTGACGTATGTGGCGGCCACGTTGCAAGCGGTGATGACGTTGCTGTACTATGTTCTTCGGGCCAGCGGCGAATCGCGGCGATAAAATGCCGCCTAGGGCAGCCCAACGGTTGCTGATCGCACGTCAATTCATGCGACCGTCGCCGGATACGTCGTTTCGCACGCTCGTGGAGTTCATCTAGTCGAGTTCATCCATTTTATGACCGAAGAATTTATCCAGATTGTGACCACTGCGGCCAGTCAGGAGAGCGCGAAAAAAATTGCCCACGCGCTGTTGGAGCAACGGCTGGCCGCGTGTGTGCAAATCGTGGGGCCAGTCAAAAGCATCTACCGCTGGAAAGGCCAGATTGAAACTGCCGCGGAGTGGCAGTGTTGGATTAAAACTCGTCGAGCAAAGTACGAGCCGGCTGCCCAGGTCATCCGCCAGCACCACACCTACGAACTGCCGGAGATTTTGGCTCTGCCGATTGTCGAGGGCTCTGAAGCGTATTTGCGTTGGCTGGCCAGCGAAACGAGCTGAACATGTTGAACTGGCAGATGCTGTTCCCGGAAAGCATTGGTTAAAATAGTCGGATGCTTTCCTTTCATACTGCGGTACATGCACGCTCGCCGGAAGTTGCCGCTGGCCCGGAAATCAGATTGCGGGGCACGACATTTCAGACGCTGACCGTCAACCCTTCGGCATTAGCAACGGCGTTCCCCGTCAGTTTTGAACAGGCCGGCGCGGCGCTGGAAAAGCTGGAGCGGTTGCATTTCGAACCGGATGGGTCGTTCGTATGGGTTTCGGGCCGTGACGAACTGGCGTGGCAAATTGACGGCAATTTGTTCGATCGGTCCGGTCGGCTGCTGTTTGTCGATTTGAAGGGGACTTGCCCGAGCCGGCAATTCGATCAACTGTTGGCGGCTTTCGGTTGGCCGACCACGGCCGTGATGTTCCAATTGTTGCGCGAAGCCGCGTTTTTGGACGAGACGGAATTCCGACGCTATGCGGAAATAAGGGCTGCTAGCAGTCCAGCGACATTATGAAAGGAGGGCGTTTGGTTGCGCGGCGGGAGGATTATTAGCGTCCGCTTGCCAGGCTGCATGGCGACAACTTCATCACGCGTGGACAATCGTTGGCCAGCGAATGCGGAATGCCTCCATAGTCATCGCAGCGTCTTCGTGCTTTCTCGTGTCGATAGGCAGTTTATTTGGGTGGAAATCCAGGTAATTTTCCACGGCGGAATCGGCACGGCGATTGCAATGTGCGTTTTGTATCTGTCTCCGCTCCAAACGCTCCCAAGGAACCATCGCATGTTGCTTACCGAAATGTCGGGCGAAAAGCAAGAATCTACGGATCGCTCAGCGGCGCTGAGTTTGTTGCCAACGGCGGAGGTGCGTCCGCCGATTTATGGTTCGAACGAGCTGCTACAGGGCTGCCGTGAAGCTTGGATTGAGCACGGTCAGCAAATGTACCGTTTGCGGCTGACCCACGCCGGCAAATTATATTTGACGAAATGAGCGGACGGAATTTGATGAACTGCGCGAGCGGTGATGCTTCGCCGACACACCACCAGAGATATGCCGTCGGCCGCTGCCGTTTCCCGATAACTTATTTCGCCCGCGGCAATGCCAAATCTTTGTCGCTGGCTTGCATGGCGGCTTGGATGCGGCGATTGATTTCCATGGCCGCTTGATGCTGGTAATCGCTGAGCTGCGTTACCAATTGCCGATTTTTTTCGGCGGCGTCGCTGGCCTGATCGTTGACCAAGGCGACTTGTTTTTCCAGCGCCGCGACGTGCTTTTTCAGCATGTCGCTTTCCGCTTGAAAGCGAACCAGGTCGCGCTGCAAGGCGGCAATTTCGGCGGTTCGATACTCGATGTCTTTGGCGACTTTCTGCTGTGCATCTTGCACGGCGGCATTTTCGCTGTCGACCTCTGCCGTGGTGCGCAGCAAGCCTTCAATGGCTAAATTCAAATCGCGATAGAGCCGTACATAATCGCGCAGCGGACGGACAAAGACATTCGGGTTTTCGGGCACGAGGACCACGTTGCCTGCGGCAATCTGCTCCTGGGCCGATTGCGGGTCGAGCAGCAAAATGGTGTCGGCGGTCACATGCTGGGTTTGCTTGTCGGCGCCGGCGCCGAGGGAGACATCAAAATCTTTCAGCGCTTTGACCCGTCGCCAGACGCGGTCGGTTTGCGATTCGTCGGCCGCGGGAGGTTGGCCGTCTTTGATGAATTCTTCCTTGACTTGATCGGGCACATTGGCCGGGAATTGACCGCCGATGATTTCGGCATCGTTGGGCGGTTGCTTACCCTGTCGCTTAAATTGTTCCTGAACCGCGCGCAATAAATCCGCGTAGATGTCGCGGCTGTCGGTCGGCATGACTTCGTACAGAATGAGCGGATCGCTGCGACGTGCTGCGAAGCGCTGCAATTCCGACAGACGCAATTTGAGCGCCGGAGTCAATTGCACTTCCTGGCCGTTGACGGCGGTAACTTCAAACTCGCCGAGAAATTGGCCGCCGGCGCCGGCATCGACGTCGTCGAACACATACAACACCATATTTTTTTCGATACCTGACGGATCGGGCTTATCGACGACCGCGGTAATTTTTCCGGTGTCGGGGGCGACCGCTTTTTGCGTGACCTGGGCCCAAACCCGACCCCGGCCTTGCAGCATTTTTTCCAGGTCGGTCCGCAATTGCGCCAAGCTGAGGTGCTCGTTTCCGGCGGCATCGGGACCGCCTTGGATGAGCTTGTCGTGAATTTTTGCCTCTTCGGTCAGGGCATTTTCGTATTTGTTGATTTCGCCGCGCCAGACGCTTTGAATTTCCAAAGTGCGGGCCGCTAGATAAAACCAGACCACCGACAGCAACATGATCAGCGCGCCCAGCGTGATGTGATACCACCGCCAGGTGGTTGCGCTGAGCACCAGCGCCACAATGCCGCCGATGACCAGCACTCCGCAAAGAATCGGCACAATGGGCATCGGGAACAACTCTCAGTGAGTGCTTGTGGCCGTAAAGAAACCGCTCCCTTCCCGCGGGGAAAGGGTTAGAGAACAGGGAAAATCATATATCGTTCGGCAGGAAAAGGACTTGCGCGACATTCGTCGCCATACTTCGATGATAAATGGGGTAAACCAGGGTGTCAACAAAGAGCACCCGTCGTAATTCCTGGCTCTTTGCTCGGCGCGTCGCGGTTTTGGCACAGATAAGCGCTAATTCGCAGGGCCGTAACCGGGTGCGGGGTTTCCGTCAGCGTCTAGCTTGCCACACGCCCACAGCAGACCATCGGCCAGTAATCGCAGGTAAGCGTCTTGTTCCACGGTTTTAGTATCGTGCCCCAGGGTGGTTCCGAACACCGGGCCTTTGCCGTAGGTATGGACCCAGCAGACGATGCTTTGCTTGCCATTGTTGTCGGGCGTGGTGGAACGAAGCAACGGGGTGGAAGAATCGGGGAACACCAGCGTTTCGTACAATTCGTCTCCCGGTGTGCTCCAGTTGTCTGGAAAATGCTTCATGATCGGATGGTCGGCGGTCACCTTTTCGGTAGCGAAGGGCTTATATTTGTCGTGATGCCGTGTGCGCTGACCGCAGCAATCGGTCCAATCGTCCGAAGCCATGAAGGTGTGCATGGAGCAATGCAGCATCAATGTCGGCTTGCCTTCCTTGGTGACACGCAGGGCGTTGTCGATTAAATCTTGATCGGCCTCCGGCGGCAGCGTGTTGGCTTTTTCATCGCCGGCGAAGCAGATGTTGTAAATAATGGCGTCGTACCCTTCGCCCAAGTTTTTATCGCGCATGCAATCCAAGTTCCACTTGCCGTCGGCATTTTTTTGCATCTTCACGTCGATGTCGGCATGGGCGTGTTTTTTAATGCCGTCGGTAATGATGGGGGTGAGCTTTTCGTAATCGTGATATCCGCCGCCGGTGATGTACAACACTTTCAGCGCGGGGGGCGCTGCCGGCAGGTTGCTCGCCGGCTGGTTGCTGAGCGTAAAGCCAGTTTGAGCCTGCGCGGACACTGTCCATAAACAGAATGGGGTAATCAGCAACGCGATACATGCCAGAGTGGATTTCATAAATGGGCTCTTGAAACGATGAAGGTGGTGCGAATGGCGCAAGCCATATCATTTCCGCATACGTGCGGTTGCCGGTCAAGCGTTTCACACAGAATTCTAAAACTGAACCGGTTTTTGCGGCACCATTGGGAATGTAAGACGGGCGCTCGATAGCGAGCCACGACCATTCGTGGTACAACTTTCATCCGCTGCGTCAATTTCTCCAGGCCCAAAATTGCACGATCCCTCTATGAACGAGCCATTTGTCACCGCTGCCGGTGAGTCAGCCCCGTCGCCGCCGCAGTGGAAACCGTTGGGGCGCATCGATCGCCGTGTGGTTGGCGTACTGGTCGAAAAAGCCAAGACCACGCCGGATCAATATCCCATGACCATGAATGGGCTGATCAACGGCTGCAACCAAAAGAGCAACCGCGATCCGCAAATGCAGTTGGAAGAATCGGACATCGACGACTCGCTCGACCGGCTGAAAGGCGCGGGAGCGGTTATCGAGGTGCAGGGGAGCGGGCGGGTGGCCAAATTTCGCCATTTGCTGTACGAATGGCTGGGCGTGAACAAAGTGGAATTGGCCGTGATGACCGAGCTGCTGTTGCGCGGGGCGCAGACTGAAGGAGAATTGCGGGGCCGGGCGGCCCGAATGGAGCCGATTGCCGATTTGAACGCGCTGCGTGAAATTCTGCAATCGTTGCGGGCGAAACGATTAGTCATTGATTTGACGCCGCCGGGGCGTGGCCAAATCATCAGTCATAACTTGTATGAGCCGGAGGAATTGCAGCGGTTGAAGGAGCGGCTGGCTAGCGGCGGTTACGAAACGGCTTCGGCCCCGGTGCCAACTGCTCAGCCGTCAAGGGAGCCGCCGAGAGGATCGCCGCATGCAGCACCCAGTTCGACACCCGTTACTACCCCAGGAAAAGCAATTGGCGAATTGCAATCGCTCCGTGCCGAACTAGCGGAAATGCGGCGCGATTTGGAAGCACTGACGGAGACCGTTCGACGGCAAGAACGGGAGATTTCCGATTTGCGAACGTCGGTCGGCGGGTGAGAGCCAATGCTCGCCTGCCGAGTGCGGTCGCGGGACAAAATGTCGCAGCGTCACTCGGCCGCGACGTGGGCGCCTTTTTCGGCGACGGAGCGCTTCATGAAGAAAACCAGAAAAACCAGGCAGAAGGCGACCATCGACGCCACCCAAAAGACGTCGAAAAAAGCCAGCGAGCTGGCCTGCTGTTCCCGCAGGTTGGCCAAGACTTGCCAGGTCATTTCGTGCGACAAGGGCGCATCGCCGGTGTGTTGGAAAAAGAAGCTCTGCATTTGCTGGGCAAACGCGGCAACGTTGTGATTGAACAGATCGAGCTGTTCGTTCAAGCGGAGTAAATGAAATTGCTCGCGCCGTTCCTGAATGGTTTGGGCGAGCGAGGTGCCGACGCTGCCCCCTTCATTGCGGAGCAGGCTGAACAAACCGACGGCGGCCGCGCGCAACTCGCGGGGCATGTACATGTAAGCGGCCACGTTGAGCGGGGCGAAAGTGAGCGACAGGCCCATCACCATCACAATCCGCGGCGCGGCGACTTGCCAAGGGCTGATTTCCAAATTCATTTGGCTCATCCAATAATTGGCGGAACCGACTACGACCAGTCCCACTGCGATCAGCCACCGGGCGTCGGCTCCTGCGCGCAGCAGAATGCCGCCGATCAAGAGGACGCCAATCGCAAAAATGCCGGCGGGCGACATCACCAGACCGGAATGATAAGCATCGTAATTGAACAGGGATTGCAATAATCCGGGCAACGAAATGCTGGCCGCATACAGTGCTCCATAGGCGCAGAAAATGATGGTGCACGACATCAAAAAGTTGCGTTCTTTCAGGGGCCGGAAATTGACGACCGGGTTACGGATACGCAGTTCGCGGAAAACCAAGAAGCCAAAGCAGAGGATGATGAGCGCCAGGAGCGTTTGCACGCGCCAGAACGGATCGCCCAGCCAGTCCCACTGCTGTCCCTTGCTGAGAAATGTTTCCCAGCAGGACATACCCAGCGCCAGGAGTCCGAAGCCGATGTAATCAAAATTGAGGGGCTTCTTGAGCAGGTCGGCGCGGAGCTGCTGGAGATAATCGGGATCGGTCACGGTCGCCCAACAAGCGGCCAAGGCAATCAACCCGACGGGCACGTTGATGTAGAAAATCCACCGCCAGTTGTAATTGTCGGTCAGATAACCGCCGAGCGTGGGCCCGACGACCGGTCCAACCAGCGCCGCCAATCCGAAGACGGTCATAGCGCCGCCTTGCTTCTCCGGCGGAAAGGCGTCGAGCAAAATCGCCTGGCTGCTGGGCTGCAACCCGCCGCCGGCAATTCCCTGAATCACGCGGAACAATATCAATTGCGGCAGGCTGGTGGCCAGTCCGCACATCATGCTGCTGCCTGTAAACAGGGCGATGGAAAGCATGAAGTAATTGCGGCGGCCCAAGCGGGCGGAAATCCAGCCGGAAATGGGCAGAATGACGGCGTTGGCGGCCAGGTAGCTGGTGATGACCCATTCGCTATCGACCACGGCTGCCGACAGTCCGCCAGCGATGTAACGCAGGGCGACGTTGGCGATGGTCGTATCGAGCACTTCCATGAACGTGGGGATGACGACCGCGGCGGCGACGATCCAGGGATTGATCGACTTGCGAGTCGTGACCGGAAGCGATAAGGGGGCGGTGCTCATGGCGCGTTCCGAGTGCGGAGCGAAGCGCTACTTCGACGGTTGACTCAATTCCGGAGGCGTCGGCGGCAACGGCTTGGAAGTTGTCGGATTTGCATCGGTCGGATTTGTTTCCGTTGGCTGCGGCGCGTCCGGCTGCGGCGCGGGGGCTGTCGCCGATGGCGCGGTCAGGTTTTGCTTGCCAGCGGGAACGGCGGGATTGGATCCATCCAGCATGGCATTTTGTTCCGATTGTTGCGTGACTCGCGGCAACGGCAAAAACGGCTGCAGGAATTTGCCGGCATCGGGGCCGGTCGGCTCTTCCTTCACGTACACATAGGGAACGACGGACAGGCCGATGAACAGCGGCAGTTTGTCGGGATCGTAATTGATCGGATCGATGCGCACGGGCAGCCGTTGCACGACCTTGATGAAATTGCCGGTGGCGTTTTCGGCCGGCAGCAGGGCCAGCGTAGAGCCGGTGCCCATGGTGAATCCGGAGATGCGGCCTTCGAATTCGTGCTGGCGGCCGTACATATCGACGCGCATGCGGACGCGCTGTCCGATGCGGAGCTCGTCGAGCTGCGTTTCCTTGAAGTTGGCGTCGATCCAAATATCGGTGAGCGAGCGGATGGCCATCAGACTTTGGCCCACCTGCACGTTGTTGCCGGGATTGACGTTGCGGCGGGTGATGACGCCGTCGATTTCCGCCACCACGTCGCAGTAGCTGAGGTTCAAGTTGGCTTGATCTAAATTCGCCTGCGCCTGCTGCAGCTTGGCTTGCGCGAGCTTGATGGCCGGGGCGTCGGCCTCCAGCTTGGCATAAATGCGGTCGAGATTGCCTTGCGGATCGCGTTTGTAAAAAGCGTCGATGACTTCCTTCGGCGTGGCGTTCCAACTGGGGGGCGTAATGCCCAGTGGCGCCGCGCTGACCATCAAATCGGCCAGGGCTTGCCGAACGGTGGAGAAGTTTTGATCCAGGTTCGGCGGTACTTCAGTCAAATCGCCATTGTCCGGCTGGGCGGGCAAACCCAAGCTGACGCGGATTTGGTACACCTGCTCCAGCGCTTGCTTTTGCTGCGCTTGGGTCACCCGGTATGCTTCTTCGCGCAGGTCGACATCTTGCTGGCTGATGGCGCCGGGAGTTTTTTGCACTTCCAGGGCACGATCCCAGTCGGCCTTGGCACGAATCGAACGAGCTTTGGCGGTATCCAGCGCGGCGACGGTGGCCCGCAGCGAGGCGATTTGATTGTTCACATCTTCGATGGAATGTTCCAGCTTGAAGCGATTGGCGCGAGCGGTGGCAATTTCGGCACGGACTTCATCTTCGGAAACGATGAGCTGGGCCTGAGCGACGGCGACCAGGGCTTTGTTCACTTCGACGATGACTTGGTACGGCGTTTTATCGAGCTGCACCAGAATATCCCCTTTGCGGACGCGGTTGTTGTCGTCGACCAACACCTTGACGACCTGATCTTGAATGCGCGGCGCGACAAACGTGACGTGGCCGTTGACGTAGGCGTCGTCGGTCGAGACGGTGTTCAACACGGTCTCGACAAAGGGAATACCGAAGCAAGCAGCCGCGGCGACGACCACGGCGGCCAGCACAAGCAAAATCAAACGGCGGCGCAAAACAGGCTTGCGGCCTTTGGGAGCGGGAGCGCTTGCCGGGACAGGAACTGGTGCAGGCGTAGACATCGAGCAATTTTACGTTAGTGGGCAAATGTTGCGAAAATAAAACACCGCATTCTTTGGTGCGTCGCAAGCTATTGGCCTGTTTCACCTTGCGGCAGATTCACGGGCCGCGTCTACCGATTACGGCAGCGGGCTGCCCAGCCTGCAGCCCGAAGTTCTGGTCATTTCCGCCAATTTGTCTTTCTCGTTTCAAGCGGTTTGGGTACTGTTTTGGCCGCGCCGCCGATCTGTTTTACGCTCCGGGGCGCGTGTCTGGAAAGCACTTCAATCGCGGGGAATATGCCATGCAAATCAAAACCAGGTATTGGAAAGCATGCACAACGCTGACCTTCGGAATCGTCGCTGGGATGGCCCTAGGGGGAGCGGCGCCGACGAGTGCCGATGAGTTCCGAGTCGAATCGAAAGTATACTCCGGGAAGGACGAATCGAACACCAGCCAAAGCGTGACCTTGTTCACCGACGACCGGGTGTACGATTTCCTTTCTTCGCCCGATGAGATTACGGTGTTTGATTTTCAGCGCAACCGGATCGTGGTTTTAGACCCCAATCGCAAATTGCGAACGGAGATGACCACCGACAGATTGAACGAATTCACCGAGCAGCTGCGCGTTCGGGCTGCTCGGCAAACCGACGCCTTGTTGAAGTTTGCAGCCAATCCGAAGTTTGATGGCAGCAAAAGCGACGACCAGTGGCTGCAGTTTTCGAGTCCGCAGATGACGTATCGAGTGCAACCGGCCAAGCCGGACAATCCGAACGTGGTGCATGAGTATCGGATGTTTTCGGACTGGTCGGCGCGGTTGAACGCCATGACACATCCCGGCGCTTTGCCCCCGTTTCCGCGTCTGGCCGTGAATGACGCGTTGGAGCACAACGGCCAAATCCCTGAAAGCGTGCAGTTGACTGTGGTGGCGCAAAACCATTTGATGGCCAAGCCCATGGTGCTGCGGAGCGAACATCTATTGACGATGCGGCTGCTGCCGACTGATCGGAAGCGCATCGACGACGCCGGGAAGGACTTGGTGACATACCCCGAGGTTTCCCTCGAGGAATACCTACGCCCGCTGCAAACGGCCAAGCGGTAACCGGTGAGAACAGTAAGCACATTGTCTAGCGAGCCAGCGCTTCGCATTCGATTTGTATCGCCCATTTCCTGACTGGGATACCGCTATTTGGGCGGTTAAACTGGAGATATTGCCGGGCTGCGACAAAGAACGCGGCCTGAACCAGTGCCTTTCCAGTTTTATCGGAATCGACCCAGGCTCGCATGTCCACCGCGCAAACGCCTCTGCTTTCGCCGCAGTTGCTGGCCCAACTGGAAAAGTTGGAGTTGGTTAGCCGGAAGATTTTTCGCGGGCGGATGAAGGGGGAGCGCCGCAGCAAGCGCAAGGGGCAAAGCGTGGAGTTCGCCGATTTTCGCAGTTATGTGCCGGGGGACGATTTGCGATTCATCGACTGGAACACGTACGCCCGGCTCGATCGGCTGTTTCTGAAAATGTTCCTCGAGGAAGAAGAGCTGCATTTTTATTCGCTGATCGACGCCAGCCGTTCGATGGATTTCGGCACACCCAGCAAATTGGAATACGCCAAGCAATTGGCCGCAGCGCTGGGGTTTATTGGACTGGTGCGCGGCGATCGGGTGCGCGTGGAATCGCTGGAACAATCGGCAAAAGCTTCGGGGCCGATTTTTCGCGGACGGCGCAGCCTGTGGCGAATGTTAGATTCCCTGGAGAAAATTGAGCCCGGCGAAGCCGTGTCGTTGGCCGAGGGAGTGAAAAATTTTTGCCTGCGCAACCGCGGCAAAGGCATTCTGCTGCTCATCACCGATCTAATGGATAAAGCCGGTTACGAAAGTGCGCTGCGCTATTTGGTGTCGCAGCAGATGGATGTGTACGTGATTCAAGTGCTGAGCGCAGAAGAAATCGATCCGGACATCAAAGGCGATTTGAAACTATTAGATTGCGAAGACGCCGACGTGGCGGAAATTACCGCCAGCGCGCCGCTGCTGGCACGCTATAAACGCACTTTGAATGCCTTTGTCGAAGCAGCGCGGTCGTTTTGCCACCGCAGGGGGATGAATTATTTGATGGCGCGGACCGATTTGCCCGTGGAACAGTTGGTGGCCGGATATTTGCGCAAGCGAGGGTTGGTAAGGTGATGTTTTTAGGCGAACGTGCTAAACCGCTAGCGGACAGAGACGGTAATGGGATTTCGGCGCGACCAACGGTCGCGGCTTTATGATTCAATAGGCGACTGGTCAACGGCCACGGATCGATTTCCATGGATTTTCTTCCGGCACTTTCGGCTTGGCAATGGGCGCTGCTGCTGGCGGTGCCGCCGGCGATTGTGGCGCTATATTTTCTCAAGCTGCGGCGGCAACCGCTGGAAGTGCCCAGCACGTATTTGTGGCACAAGTCGGTTGAAGATTTGCACGTCAATAGCCTGTGGCAGCGGATCCGGCAAAACTTGCTGCTGTATTTGCAACTGCTGCTGGTGCTGCTGGTGATTTTCGCACTCTTGCGGCCAGGGTGGCGCAGCGGCATGCTGAGCGGCGGGCGTTACATTTTATTGATCGATCATTCGGCGAGCATGAATGCCACCGACGTGAACCCATCACGGCTGGATGAAGCCAAGCGACAGGCACTGGCCATGATTGACGAAATGCCCAGCGGCGAGCAGGCGATGGTCATCAGTTTTTCCGACGTGGCGCGGGTGGAGCAGGGGTGGACCGACGTGCGGCGGGAATTAAGCCAGGCGGTGAATAATATTAGGCCCACGCATCGGTCGACTTCCATTGAAGAAGCGTTGAGGGTCGCCGCCGGGTTGGCGAATCCGACGCACACCACGGACGAAAATCAAAAAGAGATCATGCCCGCTAAAGAGTTCATATTCAGCGACGGCAAATTTCCGCCAGCGACCGACGTTGCACCAGGACATTTGGAGCTGGTGTATGTGCCTATCGGGAAAACATCGGCGGAAAACGTGGGGATTGTGGCGTTTAGTGTGCGGCGGAACGAGGATCGCGAAAACGAATTGGAGGCGTTTGGCAGCCTGCAGAATTTTGGCGCGGCCGAAGTTGCCGCGCCGGTCGATTTGCTTTTGAACGGCAATGTGATCGATGCCTCCACCGTACACGTGAAGCCGGGCGAAACGGCCGGCGTGTCGTTTCATTTGGGCGAGGTCGATTCCGGGGTGCTGGAGCTGCGGCTGAACCAGGGCGACGCTTTACCCGACGACAACTGCGCTTGGACGGCGGTGAATTCATTACGGCGTCCAAAAGTGTTGTTGGTGACGCCGGGGAACGAAGCGCTGGAAATGGCACTGGCTACGCCCCGGGCCGGCGAAATGGTGGAAGTTTCCAAGGCCAAGCCCGAAGTGCTGATGACCAAAGTGCATGAGCGAGCGGCCGCCGGCGGTGCATTCGATTTGATCATTTACGATCGCTGCCAGCCGATCACCATGCCCCAGGCCAATACGCTGTTCATCGGGGCAGTGCCACCGCCGGAAACCAGCAGCGCGCCGGCGAGCAACACCGGCGGCACCCTCACCCCGGCCCTCTCCCAAAGGGAGAGAGAGAAGGGCGGCGCGACAAATGACAAGGGGCCAGCCGATACGTGGTGGTCGTTGGGCGCCCCGGTGGTGTATCCGCAGATTATCGATTTGGATCGGACACATCCGTTGATGCAATGGCTCGATTTGGGAGATGTCGATATTGCCGAATCGCGACCGGTAACGCCGCCATCTGGCGGCACACGGCTCATCGATTCCAACAAAGGCACACTACTTGCAGTTGCGGCCCGAGAAGGTTTTGAGGACGCAGTGCTAGGGTTCGACATTTACACGGTCGATAAAAATGGTGAGGCAGCGCCCAACACAACGTGGCCGATTCGGCGGAGTTTTCCGGCGTTTGTGTATGCTGTGCTAGACTATTTGGGAGGCGCAAACGGTGTTCAGGCTGGCGAGACCGTGAAACCCGGCCAGCCGGTGACGCTGAAAAGCGACGCTCCGGTGGGAGAGTTAAGCGTACGTACTCCGCAAGGCACGTTGCTGGCGGTGCCGCGCGGCCAGAGTGGTTTGTTCCATTTCAACCAGACCGACGAATTGGGGCCGTACGAAGTGAGCCAAGGGTCAAAAATCGTGGAGCGGTTTACGGTAAATCTGTTTGATCCGGCAGAAAGCGATATTCCGACTGCGAAAGACAAATCGATTGAAATTGGCCATGTTACTGTCGAAGGGAGGGCGGCATATGAGTCCGGTCGACAGGAAACCTGGAAGTGGCTGCTCGTGGCTGGGCTAGTTGTTTTGCTGTTGGAATGGTATATGTATAATCGGCGCGTTTACGTGTGACAGAGTTCGCAAAAAATCGATCCATAGTCACAACGAGATCGACCGGGCGGTTACGCATGTCACAAAGCACAACGTCGCTTACGCCACCGGAGTTTCGGTCGCCTCGTCGGCGGCGCAAAGCCTTCAACCGATTAGTGGAAACCAAAGTCTGGGAGAGGGTTTCTTATCCGGAGTACCGGGAGCATGTGCGCCGCGTTTACGCCGGCCCGAAGGGCGCACTGCTGTGGGCTTGCAGCTTACTGTCACTGCATGCACCGCTGGGCGACCGGATGTTTCGCCAACGACGGTTTGACTTGCGCGGCCGCAAAAGCATTTTGGACGTGGGGAGCGGCGCCGGGCAAATTGTGCAGCACTTGCTGAAATACGCGGACGGTGACGCCGCCATCGTGGGACTGGATATTTCGTCGGAGATGCTGCGGCGAGCGCGAGGCCGAATAAAAAGCGATCGGCCGCAATTTCTGTCGGCAGATCTTTCGCGACTCCCGTTTGCCGACTGCGCATTTGATTGCATTACCTGCGGCTACGTATTGGAGCATTTGCCGGAAGCCGGGCCTGGTTTATCGGAAATGGCCCGGGTATTGGCGCCGGGCGGCCGCATGCTGCTGCTGACGACGGAAGACAGCTTCGGCGGCGCGTGGACCAGCCGCTTGTTTTTGTGCCGCACGTACAACCGACAGGAGCTTTTGCACATTTGCCGCGAAGTGGGCTTGGAGCCCGTACAAGAACTGTGGCTTTCCGACATTCACAAAGCCCTGCGCGCCGGCGGTATTTGCTGGGAACTGCGGCGGGTGTAATGAACTCCTGGAAAATGGTTAACCGCGCGGTTTTTTGCCGCGGTAGCTGAGGTCGAGCAAATCCATCGGATGATACACGGGCAAGCGCTGGCCTTGCTGCCGAGCTTCGCGGGCAATTTGCAAGATGCAGCCGGCATTGGCGGTGACTACCGCTTGCGCGCCGGTGCCGAGAATGTTTTGCCACTTTCTGCGACTTAATTGTTGCGACATTTCCGGCTGGGTGAGGTTATACGTGCCTGCCGCGCCGCAGCACAATTCGCTTTCGGGCAACTCGCGGAGTTCTAAACCGGGAATCAGGCTCAGTAGTTTGCGCGGCGCATCACGCACTTTTTGAGCGTGAACCAGATGGCAGGCGTCGTGATAGGTGGCCTTCAAATTGATTTCGCCTTGCGGGGCAACGAGGCCAAGCTCAGCCAGAAATTCGTGGATATCTTTCACTTTGGCGGCAAACTTTTTTCGCAGTGGCTGTAATTCGTCGTGCCAATGATGGCCGTAATCTTTGAGCATGGCGCCGCAGCCTGCGACGTTGACCACCACAGCGTCGACTTCGTCGACTTTGAAAGCGGCCAAGTTTGCGTCGGCGAAATGTCGGGCCGGTTCGCTGGCGCCACCGTGAAAATGGATGGCGCCACAGCAAGCTTGGGCCTGCGGCACAAGCACGTCGCAGCCATTTTGCTGAAGCACGCGGAGGGTGGCCCAATGCGTGGGTCGAAAAAATACATCAGCCACGCAGCCGGTAAAAAATGCCACACGGGCGCGTGGCTTGCCGACGGCGGGAAGAATTTCCGGCAAGCGGCGGCCCCTGCGCTTGGCCGGCGGCAACAAGGTCGTTAGTTGGCGCAACTGCGCCGGCAACAGGCGCATCGCTCCTAAATGTTTTAGCAGCCACCACAATCCGGTACGCTGAGCCACGCGAACAGGAAACAACCGCCGCGCCAAGCGGCGCGGGTACGGAAACAAGCCGAACAAAATCCGGCGATGAAACCAATCGTCGCTGGCATGCTTTTCGTCGCCGAATTGCTCCAAGCCCACGCGGAAGGGTTCGATCAACCGACCGTACTGCACTCCGGAGGGGCAGGCGGTTTCGCAAGCCCGGCAATCGAGGCACAAATCGATATGGCGGCGCAGCTCGGCGGAGAGTTCCAGGCGTCCGTCGGTTACGGCCCGCATCAAATAAATTCGGCCCCGCGGACCATCGTTTTCATTGCCCAACTCGGCATACGTGGGGCAAGATGCGGTACAGAGTCCGCAGTGAACGCACTCCAGAAAGCGCTGATAATCGATGGCTGCCCCGGGATTGGTTTGCCCAGTTTCGACGATGCTGTTAGATGTCTCGCGGTGCATGCTTTCTGCCGGCATCTCTAGACGGTTTTTGGCGATATGCGCTCGGGTTGCCGCCATTTTCACAATCCAGCGTACACAAAACGACCACGATTGAGCAGATCTTTGGGATCGAATTGGCGTTTGATTTGTTCCATCACGGGGGCGGTGTCGCCGAATGTACCCCACCAACACTGGCGGGTGAGGTCGGCGGGGGTAGAGCAGGACAGGACGGTGATGTGCCCTCCGTATTCGGCGGCGGCCGGTTGCAAGCGGCTGACGAGCATTTTTGACAATCCGCCTGCCCCGAATTCCGTCAGCCGGGCGACGACCACTCCGTTTCCGGCGTGGGCTTGGACGGAGCAGTTGGGATCGATCCGCATTAGCATTTGGACGAACTGCAGCGTGCGACTGGGCAGCATCGCCGCTTTAATCACCAGCGGCGGATTACCTTCGACCGGAAATTGCGCCAATCGCCTCCACAGATCGGCGATGTGATGATCGGCGATTACTTCGCCCGCCACCCCTAACTTGCGCCATTCGTTCCAGAGCGTGTCGGCCATCCAATGGACTTCCACTTCGCTGCCTTCGAAACCGACTAACAGATGAGCCGAGCCACGGTCGGCTACGGAACCCAGCACAGGATTGTTGCTCCAAGCGGGTCCGGTGAGCAATTCGATGGCGGCGGGTGCGGTTTGCGTGGTCACGAGCGCCTCCAACAATCGCTCGGCGGTTTCCGGACTTCTGGGGTGGCAAACCACAAACCGTGAACATTCGGGCATTGGCTTCACGCGCAGCGTCACTTGGGTAATGACAGCCAGCGTGCCGAGAGAGCCCGTGAGGAGTTTGCAAAAATCGTACCCGGCCACGTTTTTGACGACTCGGCCGCCGCCGTGGAAAAGAGTGCCGCGGCCATCCACTGCGGTGACCCCAATGAGGTAATCACGCATCGTGCCCTGGGAATAGCGCCTTGCGCCGGAGGTATTGGTGGCGATGACGCCGCCGATCGTGGCACGATGGGCATCGGGCAAATCGATGGGCAACCGTTGTTTTTCGTTGGCCAGCGTGGCGGCTAGGACATCGAGCGAGAGGGCGGCTTCGACCGTGACCGTCATGTCGCGGGCTGAGTAATCGATCACGCGCTTCAAACCTTGCAGCGACAAACCCAGTCCGGAATCGCGCGGCGGCAAGCCAAAATTGAGACTAGCGCCGCCGCCGATGGGATAAATGGGGGTCCCTTCGTGAAAGGCTTCGCGCACAGTTTGAGCCAACTCGGCCTGATCGACGGGAGTTAACGTATCGGTCAATGGGAGTGGATCAGCAGCGGGGGGCAAGGGAGGGTGAATGAGAAGAATGATGAGAGCTTGATGCGCCAGTAATCAGTTAGTCGGAATTATTCCGATGGTCGTCGCAGCTTGCGGTTACAGTGCGGCCTGCCGACCGGGGAATTTTTGTTTGATGACGCTTGGACTAGACCCCGAATGTTCCATGCCGCAACCGCCGGCGGAAGGGAGCATTTTGCAGGGACTGAGGCGACCCTCGGGATTAAACGCCAATCGGAGGCGCTCCATGGCGGCCAAATCTTCAGTCGTAAACATTTTGTGCATGAAGGCGATTTTTTCCACGCCGATGCCGTGTTCGCCGGTCACGCTGCCGCCGCAGGCGATACATTCATCGAGAATTTCGCCGCCGGCGGCCAAGGCGCGCTCGATTTGGTTTGGATCGCGCTCGTCGAACAGCAAAATGGGATGCAGGTTTCCGTCGCCGGCGTGGAACACATTTACGATTCGCACGCCGTGCCGCTGGCCGATTTCCATGATCCGCCGAAAAATATGCGGCAACTTGGTGCGTGGCACGACGCCGTCCTGCGTGCAATAGCTGGGACTTAACCGGCCGACGGCGCCAAACGCCTGCTTGCGGCACTTCCATAACCGAAGGCGGTCTTCGGCATCTTTTGCCTGGCGCACTTCGCGGGCTTGGCATTGGTTGCAGATTTGGATGATGCGGTTGCGTTGCCGGTCTAAATCGACCTCGAGGCCGTCGACTTCGATGAGTAAAATCGCCTTGGCATCCAACGGAAAACCCATGTTGAAGGCGTGTTCCACAGCCACCAAAATCCCCTCATCCATCATTTCCAGCGCCGCCGGAATGATGCCGGCGCCGATGATTTCGCTAATGGTGTTGGTGGCGTCGTCGACGGAATCGTAAATGCATAGCAGCGTGCGAACCCCTTGCGGATTGCGCGTCAGGCGCACCCATACTTTCGTGACAATGGCCAAGGTTCCCTCGCTGCCGACGAGCGTGCCAACGATGTCCAGGCCGAGTGGATCGTCGCTGGGCCCTCCGAACTGCACGATGCGGCCATCGGGCAATACCGCCTCCAAGCCCAGCACGTGATTGACCGTGACGCCGTATTTTAGCGTGTGCGGGCCGCCGCTATTGGTGGCCACATTTCCGCCAATGGTGCAGGCGCCTTGGCTGGAAGGATCTGGCGCGTAGTGGTAACCCTGCCCTTTCAGGGCCAGATTCAACCAGGCATTGACCACGCCCGGCTGGACCACCGCGTAACGATCGCGAAGATTGATTTCTTCAATGGCTTTCATCCGTGTCAGGACGATCATGATGCCGCCGCCCACGGGCAAGCAGCCGCCGGCCAAACTGGTTCCGGCGCCGCGAGGCACAAACGGAACGCGATGCTTGTTGGCCAACTTTACCACTTCGGACACTTGCAGTGCTGTGCGTGGAAACACAACGACGTCGGGGCTGTTTTTTTCGATGACGAAGCCGTCGCATTCGTAAACCACGAGATCGGCATGGGCGGAAAGGACGCCGTCGACGCCCACGACTTCCCGCAGTTCGTCGACCAACATCGGCAATAGAGAAGTGCTCATGCGAAGAAAATTCTCGTGAAGATCGGGCAGCAAACTACAGATTATAGAGCGACGCAGCAGTGAAAGTTAGCGGCTCGAAACTTAGGCAATGGCCAAAAACCTAGTATCGCAGGCCATTTTTACGGATATGCACGTAGGGCTGACCATCGGCCGCCAAGTGGCCAGCGAGCACTTGGGCCAGAAAAATACGGTGATCGCCGGAATCGAAGTACGTTTTTGGGCGGCACTCCAAGTGTCCCAAGGCGTCGGTTAGCGCGGGCAGATTGCCGGAAGTGCGATGCACTTTTAAGCCGGTGAAGGCGGGTGTGCCGGGCTCGAAGCCGTGGCCGAAATGGCTGAGGAGCGACTTTTGATCGTCGCGCAGCAAATTCAGCACAAAGGATTCGTTGGCGGATAACCACTGGGCCACATAGCGGCCTTGTTTGACGGCCACGGTAACCATCGGCGGATCGAAGCCGGCCTGCATGACCCAACTGGCGAGCATGCCGGTTTCGTTGCCTTCGTGCGCGATGGTGAGAATAAACAGCCCGCTGGGAATGCGCCCCAAAATTGCTTCCAGTTGAGTGGCGGGCATAGATCAAGCTCCCGGAGTTTTTTTCAAGGGACGGCCGAGGCGTCGTTCGACGCTGGCGATTTTGGCTTGCAAGCGGCCGCTGTGACCGCGTCGCACGTCAAGTTTGGCGGTGCAGGAAACGCGCGGATAGTCAGCCGCCACGGTTTCGATGCAGCGGCGCAGGAGATCCAGGACCGCGTTCAGATCGCCTTCGACGAGCGTGCCCATGGCGTGCAGTTGATAGTCGAGCCCTGATTGCTCTACCAGTTCCAAACATTTTGCCACGGCGGAGCTGACGCTTTCTCCAGCACCGAGCGGCGATACACTGAATTCGAGAAGAACCATTTTGCCAGCCGCGGATATGCATCGGCGGCGATAAGATTGCGATGCAGTTGGTGAGTTGATCGTTCGCGTTGCGCGAGTAGATTGTAGATTCCGGCCGGCGAAAAGTCGATTGGCCGGCTGACCTAAGTGCTTGACGGGCTTGCCATTATCGCGGTGCAAATCGGCCTGGGCAGTGCGGTGGGGCTGCGGTACACTACCCTGCTTTTCTCAGGGCCGTTCGGCTTGTCGCATTTGGCGAATTTATGAATCGATTCCGGCAAACTGATTTCGATCAGTGGTGCGTCTTCGTAGCACTGTTCACGTACGGCGTGATTGCCGTCTGTGGAGTTTCAGTTGCTCAGGGCGTCGAAGGCGATATTCCGCCGCCGCAGCCGGCAACATTCGCTGGGAATATTTACGGCATCAGTCCGCTTCCGGCGGTGCCGCGCACAGCTTACGACGATCAACGTCAGTCGGTGTATATTCTCGATGGGCCTGCGCCGATGGCCACCTCTCCAAGTGGGGCAAGCCAAGCGGTTTATCAACCCGGTCAGCAGTTTCAGTTGCTTGACGCCCCGCATTCCGGCGCGTCGCCCGTGGCGTACAACACCATTGAAGCGCCGTCGCTGCCTCCCGGCGCGGTCGTGCCTGAAGGCTATGACCACTGCGACGAACCGTGGAGTTGGCAGCTGATGCCGGACGGATTGATTTGGCATTCCGACCTGGCCGGACCAAAAGAGCCGCGGATTGGCGGCGTACTTGCCAGCGACACCGGCGTGGACACGAAGCTGGACGGCACGGTGGGTGGTCGCGTGGGATTATTGCGTTACGGCGACACTGCCGATTTTCGTCCGCAGGGCTGGCAGGCGGATGTGGAAGGAGCGGCTTTCATCCGTCAGGATTTAACGCAAAATAGCGACGTGGATGCTTACGATTTTCGCATCGGCTTTCCCGTCACGTATGGCTGGGGCGATTATCAAATGAAAATTGCGTGGTACCACACGAGCGCTCATATCGGCGATGAATATGAGCTGAAGCACCCCACGTTCATGCGCATCAATTACAGCCGCAATGCCATTGTCTGGGGGCACGGGTACTTCATCACGCCCGATTTGCGTATCTATAGCGAATTTGAATGGGCCTATTTCGCCGAGGGGGGCAGCAAGCCCTGGGCCATTCAGTTTGGCATCGAATACAACCCGGTCGTTCGCGGCTGGCACGGCGCGCCATTTTTCGACATCAATGCCTATCTCAAACAAGAAAACAATTGGGGCGGTCCGCTCACCGTCGAAACTGGCTGGCAATGGCGGCCGATGCACGGTGGGCAGATGGTTCGCACGGGCTTCTTCTACCAAACTGGCCCGACGATTTACGGCCAATTTTTCCAAGACAGCCAGCAGTTGATCGGTTATGGGTTGTGGTACGATTATTGAAAGAAGGCGATCCCCCGGAAGCCGTGTTGGCCAAACCCGCGTGTGCTTAGAGCTCAAACGGTCCTGCTTAAATTGAAACGGGTCGAATTGCTTGCGGTCCGGGGGCGCGTTATTCTCTGGTGGTTTCATTGCCCGCCGAGATTCCTTCCTGTTGACGCACTTCTCCTAGTAAGCGCCTTTGTTCGCCGAGCATTTTAGTTATGAGCAGATCTACGCGCAGCGTTTGGCTTGCCGTGAATTTTGCGGCCACCATATTTGTGAGCGCGTTTTTGCTGTTTCAAATTGAACCGCTAGTCAGCAAGTATATATTGCCCTGGTTCGGTGGCACGCCGGCCGTGTGGACCACGTGTTTGTTGTTTTTCCAAACGCTGTTGTTCGGCGGTTACGCCTATGCGCATTTCAGCCAAATGTGGTTGCGACCCAAGCAACAGGCGTTAGTTCACTTGGTATTGATGGTGTTGGCGTTGGTGTTCCTGCGTGTGGTCCCCAGCGATGCGTGGAAACCGACTGATAGCCTGGAACCCGTACGGCACATATTGGTGTTGCTGGCAGTGAGCGTGGGGTTGCCTTTTTTCGTGTTATCGTCGACGGGTCCGTTAATTCAAGCCTGGTTTGCCCGGGCGTACCCTGGCCGCATTCCGTACCGGTTGTATGCGCTATCGAACGTGGGCTCGCTGTTGGCGTTGTTGAGTTATCCGTTTTTTTTCGAACGGATTTGGGCAGTGCATGACCAGGCGACTTTTTGGTCGTGCGGATTTTATTTATATGCGGCGTTGTGCGGTTGTGCGGCAATCTATATCGGGTGGGCATTGCGCTGCGCGGATCGTGTTTCGACCGATCCGAACGTAACCGATTTGCACAGCGCCAATCCTGTGGTGATGGATTTACCCAATCAAGCTGCGCCGTCGACTGCGGCGAAAGCGGAAACTTTCTCCTCGCCGACGGTGTTGGGGCGGATGTTGTGGCTGGTGCTGCCGGCATTCGCTTCGGTCGCATTGCTGGCCATTACCAACCACGTATGCACCGACGTGGCCGTGATGCCGTTTTTGTGGGTTGTGCCGCTGTCGCTGTACCTGGTTACGTTTATCATCGCGTTTGATCACCCGCGCTGGTATCGGCCGGTGTTGATGTCGCTATTTACCATGCTGGCGATTTATACCGTGGCGATGACGTTTCACGACGGCCAGTCGGAAATCGATTTGTACGATGGCGGCACGCCGGGAAAACTTGCGCACTACTTAAAATACCATCGCTTCACGGACGACGATTTACCGGAAGCGGAGCGCCCGGAAT
>DATJYL010000080.1 GCA_035499655.1 Pirellulales bacterium | reverse complement strand
ATTTCATAATGCTCGCGCGGTGTATATTCTGGAAGATATTTCCTTGCCTTTTCACACTTCCGGTCCACGTCAATAACTGACTTGAAGATTTTCCATCTCCAGTGCTTCTTTTGGCTTTGAAATTCATTTTGATTTTTAACTTGCTCGGCCTGCGTTTTGAATTCTTCCGTAATGGGAAGAGCCCTGATATAGCAGATGGGGCCAGCCCATCGATGTATAAATGGACGACCATCACGCACAAATTGAGGCACCTCATCTAACCGATTCGTTTCCGAATTCCGCAATGCCAAAAAGCCGCAGTCCCGACACTTATCAATTTTTTCCATAGCGCACCCCTTTGAAAAGTGCGCCAAATTTATCGAAACTTTACACTTGTGTCAAGTATACAATCCCGAAAACAATCAACCACCACCAACCGCCCACCGGGTCGCAGCAATCGGTGCATTTCAGCCAAAGCCAGCCGCATATCGGCCGTTTGACAAAATGTTTCCACGCCGAACGCCACGTCAAAGGCCTCGTCGGGAAAACCGAGCGCCTCGTAATTCCCCTGCAAGTATTCCACATTTGCCAGGCCATCGGCCGCTTTCCGTGCTGCCGCCACATGTTGACACGTCAAATCCACACCCACAAAGCGACACTGCGGATGCCGACGTGCCAAATGCAGCGTGTTGAAACCATTGCCGCAGCCGGCTTCCAAAATTCGCTGGGCCGCACCCGCTGTGGCGGACTCGATGTGCCGCTCCACAAATTCCGCTTGGGCATAGTAACCCGCCGGATCGAAGCTGCCGTTGCGGTTTAGCGCTAAGTGCAAAGCGCCGTCGCTGCAGTGGAACAGCCGATAAGCGTCATCGCTTTGTTGGTAATACTCCACCACGTCCGCCAGCGCGATGTTTTTCTCGGCAATCCGCTCCAGGTCGAACGCCAGCTGCAGCGTGTTCAAGCTTTCCGCCAGCGAACGATCCGGAATGTCAGCCGCGTTCACAATGAGTTTCCTTACCACTGCTCTACGGCACGCATATCTTGTCACGTGCCCTACACACTTCACTACTCACCCCTCACCACTCACCTGCTCACCCTCTGGCCAACGCATCCGTCTGCTTCACAAACTCGTCCCCTTTCCACTCACTGTCGGCGCGAATGGCCTTGCCGTCTTTCGTGGCCGCCGCTTTCGCCTTCCGCGCTTCCGCCTGTCGGGCCACCAAATCGTAATGCGTGGTGAAGTATTGCAGCGAATGCCCTTTGAAATCGGCGATGGTTTTGAAATTGTGCTTATCCATAAACGCCGACAGCTCCTTGCACATGTCGTGAATGCAGCGGTAACCCACCTTCATCACGTACGTGCAAACCTGCACCGTGTCGCTGCCCAGCAAAATGAACTGCGCCGCATCGCTCCCCGTTTCCACGCCTCCGATGCCCGACAGCGTGCGCCCCGGAAACTCCTTCTTAATCACCTGCGCCACTTCCATGCACATCCGCAGCGCGATCGGCAGCACGGCCTTGCACGAATACCCGCCGGGCGTGGTGTAACCCTCCACGCTCGGTTCCGGCCGGAGCGTTTCTAGGTCGATGCCAATCACACTGCGAATCGTATTAATCGCGCTAATCCCATCGCAGCCGGCTTTCAACGCAGCCCGTGTCGGGTCTTCAATGTGCGTGACGTTGGGCGTCATTTTCGCCCACACCGGCACTTTGGCCGCGCTCATCACCCAGCCGCAAACCTCGGACAAAATTTCCGGGTTCTCCCCCATCGCCGAGCCCATCCGCCGCTCCGGCAAACCGTGCGGGCAGGAAAAATTGCACTCGAAAGCATCCACGCCCACGTCCTGGCAGCGTTCGACAATTTCCACCCAGGCGTCTTTTTTGAACTCCTCCATGATAGAGCAAATCAGCACGCGGTCCGGGTATTTATCTTTCACCTGCTTGAACTCGTCGATCCACGTGTCGAACGGCCGGTCGCTAATCAGCTCGATGTTTTCCCAACCGATAATTTCCTTCGACTCCGCCGTGCGCAACCGCCCATACCGCGGCTGCACGTTAATCACCTTCGACGAATCCAGGCTAACTGTTTTGCAAATGACGGCCCCCCAACCCTCGTCAAACGCTTTGCCGATAACATTCGCATTCGTCCCCGGCGGCCCGGAACCAATGACAAAAGGATTGGGCAGTTTCAAACCGTTCACAGTGGTGGATAAGTCGGCCATGGCGAGTGAGGGTGCTTGAGATTTTGAAATGGTGACTGTAAATGTAGCGGCGGCTGTCCTCAGCCACTGCAGCGCCAAACGTGCTCCATGACGGCTGGGGACAGCCGTAGTTACATCATCATAATCTTTCGATTTTCACAATTTCACCCTGATATGGCCAATCCTCAGAATTGGCAACCAAACCAGCGCGAACCGGATTCAGGCGCACATATTCCCATTTTTGCTCGTAACTTTCGGCATTCCGGAGTAAATGATCGAAAAATCCCGGCTGCCAATTTGATTCGACATTGTTCTCGGTTTCTAAGGCGGCCGACATCGCACGCTTCAATCCTTTGATCCATTCGCCGAGTTTGATATTCACAACATACACAAAAAGATGAACATGATCGGGCATAATCACTTAACGTCCGATAATTGCCGCTCGCATTTCAACGCCGCGAGTGCAATAGTCACGAAAGGCAGCATGGACTTCGTCCCTGGCGAGGATGGGCTGGCGACGGATCACGTTAAAAGTAACAAAGAAAAGTGGCGATTCGTAATTGGGAAATACCTCATCTAATCGCGGCGGCTTCCCGGGATAGTTCTTGGCCTTCATAAATGTGTGACCCAATACAATGTAGCGGCGGCTGTCCCCAGCCGCTGCAGCGCCAACTCGCACTTCCTGACGGCTGAGGACAGCCGTCACTACATTTTTTCAATTGGTAGTCACCCAATCCAGAAAATGTAGCGGCGGCTGTCCGCAGCCGCTGGAGCGCGTTTCGGTTTCAATTACTCAAGTAGATCTCGTTTGCGAAGCAAAACACGTCGTTTCTTACTGGCGCTACGCTTACCTCGCTTGCGACTGACAGCAGGCAACTTGCCCATCATACTATCGCCCCAAACATGCAAGCGATTCGGACTGGTTTCGCCTTTTCTTGACATTTCAAAAGCCCTCACACTTCACCGTCAAGCAAATTGCTCTTGCCGCCGTTACATGTCTTACAGAGTGTCTGTAGGTTGTCGAAAACGGTTTCCCCGCCTTTGCTCCAGGGAAGAATATGATCGACTTCCAAAAGCACTCCCGGAGTTGTTGCTGGGCTCGCACCACAGCAATGGCATTTGAATCCATCTCGACGCATCACGAGAAATCGTAGCCGCCATGAGACACTGCGTTGAGTCTTGTGTTCGCATCTCTGTAGACCCGCCGCCGGCAGCAATTGCTTGTGGATTTCCAAATTCCCATTGGATTCGCACTCGTTTGCTGAATTGGCGGAATCAGTGTTTATGTACTCTACGAAACTCTCGAGCGCCTTTCGCCAGGAACCGAATCTACGGCAATACGTTTCAACACAAATCGCGGAAAGTGGTTTTCGTATGTCCTCATATCTTGGTTGTCTTCCAAGAGCTTCCCAAACTATCTCAAGGTTCCTATACAGTTCTTCAATGGACCTGCGCGGTGAATATTTACTTTCATCTTTAAGACCCGCAGCGATGATAGCAGCAGCCCAGCTTCCAAAGTTACGACGGAAGGCCTGTTGGCTGTATTTGCCGAGCTTTTTGTATTCTTCAAACGTGAGATAATCTTTGTTTAGCCGGCTCGCAACATCAATGAGATCGGCTACACAGTCCTGCTTCGGAATGTTATTGCGTTTGCGAACCTGTAAGCCTGCTAATTGAACTGCTTTGTTCCAGCTTCCAAACCTCCTAACAAAAGTGGCGGGATGGAGCCTCCCTGCTTTCTCATATTCCTCAGTTGAAAGCGACACTTTGCTGAGCTCTGCGGAAACTCTCTTGAGGTCCGCCAATAGAGCCTCATCTGTCAAGCCACGATTGTCTGGAGCTAACTCAAATTTCATCGCTATTTACACCGATCGCCTATGAATTTAGCTGCCACCTCCCTCCTCATGACGGCGGGGGAAAGCCGTCGCTCCATTGTCAATTCTTCCGCCCCTCAATCTCCCCCAACACTTCATCCAAGCAATCCACCATAAAATCGGCGTCGTCAATCGTGATGCACATCGGCGGTTTGATGCGCAGCGTGTTGCCGAACAGGCCGCCCTTGCCGATCAAGAGGCCGCGGTGTTTGCACAATTCCAGCACGTCGGCGGCTTCGGTGTTGGCCGGCTCTTTGGTTTTGCGATCGCGCACCAATTCCACGCCCAGCATCAGGCCCAGGCCGCGTACTTCGCCAATCAGCTTGTGCCGCTCCTGCAATTCTTTCAGCCGTGTTTTCAAATGCCCGCCGACTTTTTTGGCGTTCGCTTGAATGTTCTCCTGATCGATCACTTCCAGTGTGGCCAGTCCTTGCACCATCGAAATCGGGTTCCCGCCGTAGGTGTTGAAGTGGATGCGGTTCTTCATCATCTTGGCAATTTCCATCCGCGTGGTGCAGGCGCCCAGCGGGGCGCCGTTGCCGATGCCTTTGGCCATGGTGACGATGTCCGGCGTAACGCCGAAATTTTCGAAGCCCCAAAAATGATCGCCGGTGCGGCCGAAGCCGGTTTGCACTTCGTCGGCAATGCACAGCCCGCCCGCTTTACGCACAATGTCGTACACAATTTTGAAATACTCCGGCGGCGGCGTAACGGCGCCCCCCACGCCTTGAATCGGCTCGGCAATGAACGCCGCCACTTGCCCGCTGGTTTCGTACTTGATCACATTCTCCACATCGTGGGCACACTTCAGCCCGCAACTGGGATATTCCAACCCGTATGGGCAGCGGTAACAGTACGGGGCCAGCGCGTTTTTCACGCTGATCGTGGGATTGGTTTTGAACTTCCACGTGCTGTGGGCCGTCAGCGCCATCGTGGCCTGTGTGCCGCCGTGGTAGCAGTTGCGCAGACTGATGACTTCGCTGTTGCCGGTGAATTCGCGCGAGGAAAGAATCGCAATTTCGTTGGCTTCGCTGCCGGAATTCGTGAAGTACGTGACCGAAAGATTGCTCCCTTCCGGAAAATGCTCGGCCAGCTTCTTGCCGAATTGCCCGATGGTGGGATGCAGATAAATGGTCGTCACGTGCTGCAACTTGCCGACCTGCTCCTGCACTTTTTTGACAATTTGCGGGTGGCAGTGGCCGACCGAAACCGTGACAATGCCGGCAAACGCATCGAGATATTGCTTCCCCTTCTCGTCCCACAAGTACTGCATTTTGCCTTCGACCAAGAGCAGCGGCTCTTTGTAGAACGTCAAAAGGCCAGGCGTCAGATATTGCTGCCGCAGGGCCAGCACTTCTTCACGGCTGGGGCCCTTGTACGGCGTGGGCTTATGATCCGAAATCGGCAGCGAAGCATGCGTTTGCGTAGCCACGGACAACCTCCAACTGTATTTGCTGTTTCCGTTTGATAGTTTGACATTTGATTTTACCGGTTGCTGGCCCCCTTCGCTATGCCGTTGAGCAGGGTAAGCGAATCGCAGCCGCCCGCATGGACACGAAACATTTCCACCGCCCCTCCTTTTGGCGGCATCGTTGTTTCTCAGTTTCCCAAACAGAGGGGTTTTGAATTGCTCAGTTCGATTTCGATCAATGAAATTCATACCCATCGGACTTGCTTGACGCGATTCCTTCGCCCAGCTATATTTCGGTAATTAGCGAAATATCGAATTAAGCGACAAACAAGCATCAGCCGCCGCCAGTTCGCAAAAAATTCCAGCCATGAACGCCGTTTTCCAAGCCCTCAGCGATCCGACCCGCCGCGAAATCTTGCGCCTGCTCCGCAAGCGCGATCTCACTGCCGGCGAGCTGGCCGAAAAATTCCCGCTCGCCAAATCGACCCTGTCCGGCCACTTCAACATTCTCAAACATGCCGGGCTGATCGTGGCCGAGAAAAACGGCACCAGCATCAGGTACAGCCTCAATCTGTCGGTCGTGGAACAAACGATGGCCGCCGTGATGGAACTGTTCGACGTCGGCAAATCAACCAAAAGGGGACAATCATGAAACCGACCTGGCGCACCGAATTACCGCAATGGATCGCCATCGCTGCCATGTTCGCCGTGGCCGCTTGGGCCTGGCCGCGGCTGCCGGAAACCATTCCCATTCATTGGAATTTGAAAGGCGAAATCGACGGCTACGGCAGCAAAGGCGTCGGGCTGCTCTTGCTGCCGCTCGTGGTGCTCGTGCTGTATGTGTTGATGCGGCTGCTGCACCGCATCGACCCCGGCAAGCAAAATTACGCCGTATTTACCGGCGCATTTACGGCCATTCGCATGGCATTCACGTTTTTCATGGCGGCACTGTACGCCGCTTGCACGCTGGCGATATTCGGCCACAAACTGAACATCACCACGTTCGTGTGCTTCGACATCGCCGCACTGTTCCTCGTCATCGGCAACTTCATGAGCAAAATTCGGCCCAATTGGTTTGTCGGCGTCCGCACCCCCTGGACCCTGTCCAGCAAATTATCGTGGGATAAAACTCATCGGCTCGCCGGCTGGCTGTTCGTGCTGATGGGTGCGCTGGTCGCCGCGCTGGGCCTCGTCCAAACCGGCTGGATGTTGATGGTCATGCTCGCCATTGACGCCGCCTGCCTGGCCTGGATGTTCATCTATTCCTATCTCGTCTACCGTGACGACCCCAACCGCACTTCCCCCGCCGGCGTTTCGCCCAGTGCTGACGACACAGAATCGGCCCACATTTCCCGCTAATTCCAGGCGTTTGGCGTTGACCGAACGCTCACGGCTGCTTTTACTGGAAGGGCCTGCAAGCCGTGCTCGTCTGCCGCCGCATCGAAATCGATCTTCCCGTGTAATCTGAAAGTGCATTCATGCAGCCAACTGCTTCTTCCTCCGACGGCATTGTCGAACTGGCCGAATATCCCTTCGGGTCACCCTACTTCAGCCCCGATTTGGCCCCCGTCAACCGCGCCGGCCGACGCTGGGGAATGAAAGATATTGCCGTCCTCTGGATCAGCATGTCCGCCTGCATTCCTACGTACATGCTCGCCTCCAGCCTGATTGACGGCGGCATGAATTGGTGGCAAGCAGTCCTGACGATTTTTTTGGGCAATATCATTGTACTCGTGCCCATGATCCTCAACGCGCACGCCGGAACGAAATACGGAATTCCGTTTCCCGTGTATTGCCGGCCGAGCTTCGGACTGCTAGGAGCCAATATCCCAGCCTTGCTACGAGCGCTGGTCGCCTGCGGCTGGTTCGGCATTCAGGCCTGGATTGGCGGGGGAGCGCTGTACAGGATTGGAACAGTGTTTTTTCCACAATGGGAACAGCTACCCAAGCTGTTTGCCGACCCAAGTGTTCACTTCGCCGGTGTGAATGCCGCCGAGCTTGCCTGCTTTTTTGTCTTTTGGCTGATTAATATTTGGGTGATTTACAAAGGGATTGAATCGATTCGCATTTTGCTGAACTTCAAGGCGCCGCTATTGATTTTGTTGGGCCTAGCGTTTTTAACCTGGGCGTATGTGCGGGCGAACGGATTTGGCGAAATGCTTTCTAAGCCCTCGGAGTTTTCCGACGGTGGAGCGAAGGCGGGGCAATTTTGGGCATTCTTTTTCCCCGCGCTGACGGCGAACGTTGGCTTTTGGGCCACCCTTTCGCTCAATATTCCGGACTTCAGCCGATACGCTTATTCACAACGCGATCAAGCGTGGGGCCAAGCCTTGGGCTTACCAACCACAATGGGGCTGTTCTCGTTCATCGGCGTGGCCGTGACCAGCGCCACCGCCGTCATTTACGGCAAGCCGGAATGGGACCCGGTTGTCGCGCTTAGCCGGTTCACCAATCCCGTGGTTCTGATCTTTGCCATGGCGTCGCTCTGCCTGGCCACCTTGGCCACGAACATTGCCGCAAATGTCGTCAGCCCGGCAAACGACTTTGCTCACTTGTGGCCACGAGTAATTAACTTTCGCATTGGCGGATTTATCACGGGCATCATCGGCATTTTAATGCAGCCGTGGAAACTGATTGCCGATCCAACCGGATACATTTTCCGCTGGCTAGTCGCTTATTCGGCTCTCTTGGGTGCCGTCGGCGGCGTGCTGATTGCCGATTATTTTGTCATTCGCCATGCCCGGCTCGATCAAGCGGGCCTTTATCGCAAACACGGTCCCTACTGGTACCGCGGCGGATTTAACCCGCTGGCCGTCGTCGCGCTGTTGGCTGGAATTGCTCCCTGCGTGCCAGGTTTTTTGGCCACGGTCAACGAAAAAATCCAACTGCCTGCGATCTGGACAGATTTGTATCACTATGCGTGGTTCATCAGCTTTGGCATATCGTTCGCGCTTTACATCGTGCTGATGATGCTGTTCAGCCGAAACAATTTGGCCGCGAATGAACGCAGATAAACGCGAATAGCAATTGGCCAGAAAAATCGCCGCTTTCAAATTGCGTTCATCCGCGTTGATTTGCGGCTAATTGTTGCCCAAAAGCGCGACCAACGGTCGCGGCTTGATAACCCGCGTCCATCCGCGCAATCCGCGGGCAATCGCCGTGCCTCACGGCGCGGTAATCGCCCCGTACGTTTCCGGCCGGCGGTCGCGATAAAACTGCCACGTGTTGCGCACTTCGCGAATCATGTCGAAATCTAAATCCGCCACCACAATCTCGTCCTTGTCGCGGCCGGCCACCGCAATCAACTGCCCGCGCGGATTGCAAAAATAGCTTTGCCCGTAAAATTCGCCAATCCGCCACGGCTCTTCCCAGCCGGGCCGATTAATCGCTCCCACCCAGTAACCGTTGGCCACCGCATGCGCCGGCTGCTCCAGCTTCCACAAATATTCGCTCAACCCCGCCACCGTCGCCGACGGATTGAAAATAATTTCCGCTCCGGCCAAACCCAAGCACCGCGCCCCTTCGGGAAAATGCCGGTCGTAGCAAATGTAAACACCCACTTTGCCAATCTGCGTGTCGAACACCGGATAACCCAAGTTGCCCGGCCGAAAATAAAACTTCTCCCAAAAGCCAGGGTTCACCTGCGGAATGTGGATTTTGCGAAACTTGCCCAGCCACTTGCCGTCGGCGTCAATCACGCTGGCCGTGTTGTAATACACGCCGCTCATGTCTTCTTCGTAAATCGGCACCACCATCACCATGTTGTGCTTTTTCGCCAGCTCGCACATCAGCTTGGTCGTGGGCCCGTCGGGAATTTTTTCCACCAGGTCGTACCATTTGGTCTGCTGCTCGGCACAAAAATACGGGCCGTAAAACAGCTCCTGCATGCACAACACTTGGGCCCCTTTGTCGGCGGCGGCGGCAATCATCGCCACGTGCTTGTCGACCATCGATTTTTTAATCTTCGCCGGCGCCGCGGTCCCCGGCTCGCTGAGCGTGGCCTGAATGAGTGCCCCCCTAACCATGCGTGCCATGAAAGGTCTCCCGATAGCGATTTCTCGTTAAATCCTGTATAATAACGACCTTGGTGAGACGACAAAAGCCCTTGGGTTTCTCAATATGCGCAGATCAGCCACCAAGTTCGATCTAGCTCATCGTGAGGTGACTTATGTTTCTCACACTTCTTGTGGTCACGTTTCTGGTTGCCAGCGCAGTTTCGACCATTGTCATTGTTTTGTTTAGGAAGCCGGCGCGTCTGATTCTCCAGCGGATCATTGCCGACACGATCAGTACGGTTTGGCTGCGCTATCTGATGTTTGCGCTGTTCGTTGTTGGTATTTCCAGCGGAGTACGGATTCGCGATTTAGAGAAGTACATCACTAAGCCGGCGGGGGAACACACGGAGATTACCCCACTAACGGCTGAGCGCTGGGTATTGGAAGTTTACCGAACCATTGTCGAGACGTTACAGGGGTTAGCATGGGCCTTGCTCGTGTTCTTCATTTGCACCTTGTTTGCATATATGATTGTGCGAGTGTTCGAACTAAAGCGGCCAAAGGCCGAAGCAAGCTAACTTGAGGAGCTCTTGATGGCCACCGCCGAAACAAAAAAATCCACCCCATCTGCGGCCGCCGCAAATACATCCACCGCCGTACCCGATGTCAAACTCCTCATCGGCGGCCAATGGAAATCGTCCAAAACCACCCGCTGGGGCGAAGTCTTCAATCCCTCCCGCGGCACTCTCATTGCCAAAGTCCCGCTGTGTGCCGCTGACGAAATCGATGCCGCCGTGCAGGCCGCCGCCGCCGCGCTGCCCAAATGGGCGGAAACACCCGTCGTCGAACGCACCAAGGTCATGTTCCGCATGCGCGAGCTCATGACCAAACATTTCGACGAACTCGCCGCTCTCGTCACCCGCGAGCATGGCAAAACCGCCGCCGAAGCTCGGGCCAGCGTGGAACGCGGCGTCGAAATGGTCGAATTCTCCTGCGGCATTCCCAGCCTGATCATGGGCCAGCAGCTCGACAACATCGCCACCAATGTCGATAGCGAAACCAGCCGCCACCCGGTCGGCGTCTGCGTCGGCATCACGCCGTTCAACTTCCCCTGCATGGTTCCACTGTGGATGTTCCCCGTGGCCATCACCTGCGGCAACACGTTTGTGCTCAAGCCGTCGGAAAAGGTGCCGCTCAGTGGCGTGCGCCTGGGTGAACTGCTGATGGAAGCCGGCCTGCCCCCGGGCGTGTTCAACATTGTCCACGGCGATAAAGAATGTGTCGACGCGCTCCTCACGCATCCCTTGGTCCGCGCCATTTCCTTCGTCGGCAGCACGGCCGTCGCCAAGCACGTGTACGAAACCGGCACGAAGCATGGCAAGCGCGTGCAGGCAGCCGGTGGCGCAAAAAACCATCTCATCATCATGCCCGATGCCGATCTGGGTCAGGCCGTCAAAGCCATTCAGGCTTCCGCCTTCGGCTGCGCGGGCGAACGCTGCATGGCCGGCAGTTTGGCCGTGCCCGTGGGCGGCATTGCCGATTCGCTGGTCGAAGGCCTCGTGAAAGTTGGCAACGAAATGAAAGTCGGCCCCACCGACGGCGACGCCACGGTCGACATGGGCCCGGTCATTTCCTCACAGCACCGCGACAAAGTGGCCTCGTATCTCGATGTCGCCGCCAAGGAAGGCGCCGCCGTCGCGCTCGATGGCCGCAAGCGCGATCTGCCTGCCGATGGTTTTTTACTCGGCCCCAGCGTGGTCGATCAAGTGAAGCCCGGCATGCGGCTGGCGAAGGAAGAAATTTTCGGCCCGGTCCTCTCGGTCATGCGGGCGAAAAACCTGGACGACGCCCTGGCCATGGGCCGCGATTGCGAATACGGCAACGGGGCCTGCATTTTCACCAGCTCCGGCCACGCCGCCCGCGAATTCAAGCGGCACTTCAACGCGGGCATGATCGGCATCAACGTCGGCGTGCCCGCCCCGATGGCCTGGTTTCCCTTCACCGGCTGGAACAAATCGTTCTTCGGCGATTTGCATATCCAGGGCACCGAAAGCATCGCCTTCTACACGCAGCAAAAAATGACGCTCACCCGCTGGTTCAAATCCGCCAGCGAAGACACCGCCGACCCGGTGTGGAAGACGAAGCGGTGACGGTTCAATTAGCTCAATAGCGTGCAATTCTCGCGCGGCCACTTATCGGTTTCTTGTGAGACACTCAGTACATCGCGCAGCGAATCCTAACG
>DATJYL010000079.1 GCA_035499655.1 Pirellulales bacterium | reverse complement strand
AGAGTACCATCGCGCGATTCAAACGGCGACTCACCGCTTCCCTGCGGGGTCGATCCCGTCCAACTCAAGCAACCGAAGTTCACTTGCGTGTCCTCACTCACGACCTGCTCCTGTTGGCAGCATAAGGGTTTCAACAAAGCCAGATAAACATGGATCAAATTCGATGGCGGCAAATTAATTTAATCCACACACATTGATCGAACCATTAATATCCTTATATTTTCTCCCAATCTGCGTTCCCTTGATAAATACTTTTTTATAATCTCTGCGTCCCTCCGCGACCTCCGCGGTTAGTTTTTGCATTCCATGGCGCAACACGATCTTATTGTCATCGGCGGCGGACCGGGCGGTTACATCGCCGCCATTCGGGCCGCACAACTGGGGTTCAATGCCGCCTGTGTCGAACGGGAATCGCGCTTGGGCGGCACTTGCCTGCGCGTCGGATGCATTCCCAGCAAAGCGCTGCTGGAATCAAGCGAAAAATTCGCAGAAGCGAAACACAAACTGGCCGAACATGGCGTGAAAACCACCGGCGTCGAGTTGGATTTGTCCGCCATGCTTCGCCGCAAAGAACAAATCGTCGATACGCTGTGCAAAGGCGTCGAGGGGCTGTTCCGCAAACACAAAATTGCCCGCTACACCGGCTGGGGGCGACTGGCCGGCCCCGGCCAGATTACGGTTACCGCGACCGATGGCGGCGTCCAGCAGTTGGCAGCCCAGCACATTGTCCTGGCCTCTGGCAGCAAGCCGGCACTGTTGCCGGGAATCGAACTCCATAGCGACCGCGTGGGAACCAGCACCGAAGCGCTCTCATATCCTGAAGCCCCCCAGCATTTGGTCGTGGTCGGCGGCGGGTACATCGGACTGGAGCTGGGTTCGGTCTGGAATCGCCTGGGCGCCAAAGTGACCGTGCTGGAATTTCTCGAACGCATTTTACCCGGCACCGACACCGAATTGGCTGACGAAGCGCTCAAGCTATTCCAAAAGCAGGGCCTCGAGTTTCGCCTGGGCAGCCGTGTTACTTCCGCCCGTTTCGATCTGGCTCATAACAAGTGTCTCGTGGAATGCGCCGGAGCCGTGGCCATTGATTGCGATCGCGTGCTGGTCGCCGTGGGCCGCACGCCGGCCACGCAAGATTTAGGGCTGGAAACCGTCGGCATCGCGCTCGATGCCAAAGGCCGCATCCCCGTCGACGATCATTTTCGTGTGATCAAAGAGCCGCAACCGTCAGGAAGCGCCGCAGCCCCCTCACCACTCACCACTCACTCCCCACCCCCCGCCCTCTACGCCATCGGCGATTGCATTGCCGGCCCCATGCTCGCCCACAAAGCCGAGGAAGATGCCGTTGCCTGCGTCGAGGGCATCGTCATCGGCTACTGCCACGTCGATTACAATCTAGTCCCCTCAGTCATCTACACGCATCCGGAAATCGGCGCGGTGGGCAAAACGGAAGACCAGCTTCAGGCTGAAGGCACGCCGTACCGCAAAGGCACGTTTCCGTTCCGCGCCAACGCCCGAGCCCGCACGCTGGCCGACGTGGAAGGCAAAGTAAAAATTCTGGCGCACCAAACCACCGACCGGGTCTTGGGCGTTCACATTTTGGGCCCGCGCGCCGGCGATTTAATTGCCGAAGCCGCCGCCGCCATGACGTTTGGCGCCTCCAGCGAAGACATCGCCCGCACCTGCCACGCCCATCCCACGCTAAGCGAAGCCGTAAAAGAAGCCGCCCTCGCCGTCGACGGCCGCACGTTGAATTTGTAGTTTGAGCGCGCCCCAATGCCCGACGCTTGGCAACCGCTGACCGCGCCGTTCCATTTCCACATTTCTCATTCCCGTTTCGCCTGTCCCATACCGCCCAACTTTAGCCATTTCGGGCTGCTCCAATGAGAAGCCAAAAAACCAAGCCGGCGGGTGTCGGTTAATGCGGTTTGCCGGGCTGAATGTATTTTTGCGTGCCGTAGACCATTTAACGGGTATAATTGTCGGTGGGAGAATATTCCATCTTCATGGGCCATGCAGGTGGATTGCCCGGTCAGCCTCGTCGGAACACTGCTAACCGACAGATTGAGCCGCTCCAACCCAGAAACGGAAGTGGTGATGCCATGTCTAAAACCAAAACTGTTTTAGCGAGCCTGTTGTCCGCATGGGCGATTCTTTTGATGCCCGCCAGTTCCATTCCAGCTTTGGCTCACGGCGGCGGAGGTGGTGGCGGCGGCGGCATGGGTGGCGGTGGCATGGGCGGAGGCGGACATGGCATGGGAGGCGGCTTCGGCGGTATGAGCATGGGGGGCATGAGCGCGCACAGCTTTGGCGGCGGATCGGGCTTTGGCGGCATGGGCAGCTTCACCAGCAGCGCGCGAAATTTCAGCGGCATGGGAAGTCAATTTTCCGGACAGCAGTTTTCCGGAAGCATGAGCCGGAGCGGCTTTCCAAGTGCGTCCAACTTTGGCAGCGGTGCAGCAGCGCGAGGTTTAACGTCGGCGTCAATGCCAGGCCTGTCGCATAACGCTTCGCTCAACAGCTCCTTCAGCCACAATTGGAATCAGGGCGAGCACTTCAGCCAGTTGAACGGTAACCAGTTTCGCAACGGCCAATTTGCGCACGACGGCAACTTTAATCATGACGGCAACTTCAACCACGATGGCAATTTCAATCACTTCAATAATTTCAACCACTGGAACAATTGGAATCACTTCCACAACTGCTTTGTGGTAGCCCCGTTTTGGTTCCCCTGGTGGTTCGGCGGCTTCGGCGATTGTTTCTACGGCTTCGGTTATTACGGCTACGGCGCTCCGTACTGTTACGATACCGCCTATTATCAGCCGACCGGCTACGATGTTCCCATCGACGACGCCGTAGCATACGAAAGCGCCGGCGATGCCGGCCAAACCCCGCCGGAATTACCCCTTCCGCAAAACAATGCGCTGAACGATGAAAATGGTGCCGCCACCTCGCAAGCCGGCGCTGAATTTTTCGGCCAGGCTGGCGATGCCTTCCAGGCCGGCAAATATCGCGATGCTTTACGGCTGGCCAACCATGCCGCCGTGGAGTCGCCGCAGAATCCCAAAGCGCCGGAGCTGATGGCGCTGGCTCTATTCGCCATGGGCCAATATCGTGACGCGGCCGCTCAGGCACATGTCGCCTTGGCGCTAGGCCCGCCTTGCGATTGGGCCGAATTGTTCGGTTATTACAACGACAAAGACCGCTACACCAATCAACTCCGCATCTTGGAAAAGTTTGCCAAAGACAACCCCGCAGCGCCGGAAGGACATTTTCTGCTGGCATATCAATATCTAATGACGGGCTTCAACACGCAGGCGGCCCAGGAATTGGGCGAGGTCGTAAAGCTAGCCCCTAACGATCGGTTAGCCGCCAGCCTGTTGAAAAAATATGGCGGCAATGCGGCAATGGAGTCGCTCCCCACTCCGCCGCAGCCGTTGCCGACAGCCGGCGGGACAGCTTCCGACTCAGCGACAACATCCAAAACCACGCTCGATAAGCCTGCCCCCATGCCCGCGCTCGTTCCGCCGCAACAAAATAAGTGACTTCCTCGGCAGACCATCGGCCGATAGCCGCCATCCCGAAGCGACTTTTTTGGCATACGCCACGCGGGCATTGGCTAGACCCTTGTCCCCCATCAGCTTGCCGTGCCACTGGTTTCACAGGGAGATTGACCCGTACCCATACCGCGTTTAAAGTGTCCCTTCCCTGCCGCGGCTCCCTTCTTTCCTGAACCCTAATTCCCCGACACCGGAACCCTTTTCGCGATGCTCGCCAAACGCGTCATCCCCTGTTTAGATGTCGACCGCGGTCGGGTCGTAAAGGGCACCAAATTCCTCGAGCTGCGCGATGCCGGCGATCCCGTGGAAGTTGCCGCCCGGTACGAGGCCGAGGGGGCCGACGAACTGGTGTTTCTCGACATCACCGCCAGCCACGAAGGCCGGGCCACCATGGTCGACGTCGTTAAGCGAACCGCAGAAGTCGTATTTATGCCCCTCACCGTCGGCGGCGGAATTCGCACGCTGGAAGATATTCGGGTTTTGTTAAATGCTGGGTGCGATAAGGTCTCCATCAATTCGGCGGCCTGTAAAAATCCAGAATTTGTGCGCCAGGCGGCTCGAAAGTTCGGCAGCCAGTGCATCGTGGTGAATATCGATCCCAAGCGGGTCCGGAAAAACGGCCACGAAAGCTGGGAGGTGCACATCAACGGCGGCCGCATCCCCACGGGCAAGGAAGCGGTCCCCTGGGCGGAGGAGGTGGAGCGGTTGGGAGCCGGCGAAATTGTCCTCACTTGCATGGATGCGGACGGCACGCAAAATGGTTATGATTTAGAAATGACGGCCGCCGTCAGCCAAGTGGTTGCCATTCCCGTGGTTGCCAGCGGTGGGGCGGGCCGTCCGGAACACCTGGCCGAGGCGATTCTCGTGGGTCACGCCGACGCCGCTTTGGCGGCCGGCATTTTCCACTTCGGCCAGTACACCATCCGGCAAACAAAACAAGCAATGAGAGAGCGCGGAATACCAGTGCGGTTATAGTAGGCAGAATGACGAATGACCAAGAACCAAGTGACCAATCAATTGCAGATCTTGGTCATTGGGATTTGGTCATTGGTTGTTCGCAGAGATTTCGATGTTCGTCACACGCAAGCCATCAATGAGTAATTCCGATTAAGCATTCATAGCACACTATGTCTCACGGCGACAACCACAACAACAATCATCATTTCAAAGCCGACTCGGCTGCCGATCGGTTTATTGGCAAGCACGAAGAGATAGAAATCGACAAGCTGTTTCGCGCCCTGGTTAAGCTCGAGGGGAGCGATTTGCACTTGAAGGTCGGCCGTCCGCCGTACGTGCGCGTGAAAGGCGCCTTGCGCCCCTTGAGCCGGGGGCCGATTGAAGACGAAGAAATGGTGCGTTTGATTTTCGGCATGTTCGACGAGCGGCGACAAAAAATCTTTGAAGAAACCGGCGGCTCCGACTTCGCTCACGTCGTCGATGTCGACGGCGTAAAGTGGCGCTTCCGCGTCAACGTGCTGCAGCAGTTGGGACATGTGGGCATGGTCGCCCGCCGCGTGAACAACTGGATTCCAAACTTCGAAGGCTTGAACTTGCCCCCGATCATGGAAGAGTTGTGCAAGTTCGATCAGGGAATGATTCTCCTGGCCGGCGTCACCGGCTCAGGTAAAAGCACGACCATTGCGTCGATGCTCAATTACATCAACCACCATTACCGCAAGCACATTCTCACGTTGGAAGACCCCATCGAATTCACCTTCACCGAAGACAAGTGCCTGATCAATCAGCGCGAGGTGGGTACCGACGTCAAAGATTTTTCCATCGGCATGAAGCACGCCGTCCGCGAAGATCCCGACGTCATGCTCGTCGGCGAAATGCGCGATCAGGAAACCTTTATGACCGCCATCCACGCGGCCGAAACCGGCCACCTGGTGTTCGGCACCATCCACGCCTCCAGCGCGCCCAGCACCATCAGCCGCATCTTAGATTTGTTTCCGCGCGAAATGCACGCCGCGCTCCGCAGTGCCATCGCCTTCAACATGCGGGGCATCGTCGCGCAAAAATTGCTCCCTTCCATCAAGGAAGGCGTGGGCCGCGTCCCCACCGTCGAAATTATGACCTTCAATGCCATGGCGCGAAAACTCATTCTCGAAGAACGCGACGAAAAATTGGCCGACCTCATCCGTATTTCCGCCAAGGACGGCATGCAAGACTTCACCATGAGTCTGAAAGAGTTGGTCGATCGCGAATTGATCGACCGTTCCGTGGCGCTGGAAGTGGCGCCCAATGTCGAGGCGTTGAAAATGGCCCTCAAGGGCATCGAAGTCAAGTCATCGGGAATGCTTTGATGTCACGTTGGGCAGCGCTGATTTTTGGTTGCGTGGCCTTGGCCATCATATTTTGGTCGCCACCACGCGCGCCCGCTCAGCCTCCGGTCGATGCACCGGCCGTCCAGCCCGAAGCAGGCAAAGGTTGGCCCCATTATCCGCTCCCCGCGGCTACCCAGTTTGGCAAAGACCCCAGCCTGGGACGCGGCCAGGGATTTTATCTCAGCTTGTCCCGTTTCTTTCTGATGTGGATCTTGTTTTTGCTCTGGGTGAAAACTGCCGACTGGGTCAGCCAGGATTGCCTGCGGCTGGACATGACTTACATGGTCTGGAACAGTGTCATGTTTGGTCCGTTTGTGGCCGCATTTTTTTTGATGTGGCTCTTGCCCTGGTTCGAAGTGGCTTATCCCCTCATGGCCGTGGCTTATTTGGCGCCGTTGGGTGTTTACATCATCATCCGCAACAAGGGCGTCGATTCGCACCAACGTGTGTTAACGCCCGATCATTTGCGGCACGTCTTCGCCGCCGTCGCCGGCAAAGTCGGTGTGAAAGTTTCCACCGAACGGCAGCTTGACCATGAAAAAGGAGCGCCCGTTAAGTTTAAAGCCACGGCCGGCGGCGGACGCGACGGCGAAGCGAACCTCTTGTTGGCACGCCGCTCCCCAGGCTATGTCGCCAGCAAAGACCTGGTCGCCGATATGCTCGATCGGCGGGGCGATGCCATCATGTTGGAATGCACCGCCGCAAATGTCGGCGTGCGCTTCCAAATCGACGGCGTGTGGCACAATGTCGACCCGCGCGACAACAACTCCGGCAATATGATTGTGGCCGTGCTCAAAACCATGGCCGGCCTCGATGCCAACGAACGCGCCAAGCGCCAAAGCGGCACCTTGGCCGCCGATTACCAGGGTCATCATTACTTTTGCAAGCTCCAAAGCGTAGGCGTAGAAAACGGCGAGCGGGTTGTTGCCCATTTCCATCCCACGAAGGCCCCGGTTCACACCTTGGAAGAATTGGGCCTGCGCGCCAAAACACAGGAACAATTGAAACAATTGCTCGCGCGAACGTCCGGGTTTGTCGTCTTTAGTTCGATGCCGTACGGCGGATTGAGTAATTTGTTCGACGCCGCGCTGAAAGTCTGCGACCGTTACGTCCGCGATTTCGCCGCCGTCGAAGACGTCAACAATCGTGAACACGAAATCGAAAATCTCCAGGTCACCACATACAATGCGGCGGCCGGAGAAACACCAGTGCCGGCCTTGGAAAAAATTATTCGCACGTATCCCAACGCCCTGGTGGTCCGAAGCCTGACCGACGGCCCTACCGCCAAGCTGTTGTGCGAACAAGTCAAGGAAGATCGGCTCATCCTTGCCGGCATGCGCTCCAAAGACGCCCCGGAAACCTTGTTGCGCGTGTTGCTCTTGAAAGTGCCCCCCAAAGATTTTGTAAATGCCGTCAGCGGCGTCATCTGCGTCCGATTAGTGCGCAAACTGTGCGACGCCTGCAAGGAAGGCTATCCGGCGCCGGCCGAAATCCTGCAGCAGTTCGGCATCCCGCCGGGGAAAGTCCAAACCTTGTTTCGCACCCCGTCCCAGGTCGATCCGAAAAAGCCCTGCCCCCAATGCCAGGGAATCGGTTACAAAGGACGTACCGGGCTGTTCGAACTGCTGGTCGTCGACGACGGCGTCCGCGAAGTCCTTATGAAAAGCCCTAAACTCGATTTGGTCCGCGCCGCATCTCGCAAGGGCGGCATGAAAACGTTTCAGGAAGAAGGTCTGGTTTTGGTCGTAAAAGGCGTCACGTCGCTGTTGGAATTACAACGGGTGCTGAAAGGATAACGCAATAATTCGTATCACGATTCGCCCGAAATAGCCGAACTCATTTCCAATGTTCAAAGTCCAATTTCAATCTCCTCGCGATCTTTTAGTCATTCGAAATTGGAATTGAATGCTGCCTTCGTCATTCGAGCTTCGTCATTTGTCATTTACATAGCCATGCTTAATTTAATCATCCTGGCCATTTTCGCCATCTGCGTGGCCTTCATTTTCAACGAAGGCATGTGGGGCGCTTGTTTGATGTTCTGCAACACGCTCATGGCAGCGGTGCTGGCCTCCAATCTTTTCGAACCAGTCGCCAATCGGCTGGAAGGCATGTGGCCCGGCCTCACTTATTTCTGTGATTTTATCGCCGTCTGGCTCGTCTTTGTCGTGTCTTTGGTGGTATTTCGTTTGTCCACCGATTTGTTCTCTCGCCATCGCATGCGGTTCAAAAAAGTGGTCGATGTTACCGGCGGTGTCATTTTTGCCATCGGCGTGGGCTGGATCATGGTCCAATTCACTTTGTTCACCATGCATCTGGCCCCCCTGGAGCGTAACTTTCTGGGTTTCCAGGAATCGCCGGAAACTCGCATGTTTTTCGGGTTGGGCCCTGACCGAAACTGGTTGGCCTTTATGCACGAAATCAGTAGCGGCAGCGCCTTGTCGCGCACCCCGTCCCCCGGTGACCCGGATGCCCACGTGTTTGATCCGCGGGGCGATTTCATTCTAAGATATGGTCAGCGGCGCAAAGACTTCGAAGCCCAAACCAGCCTGAGCGTCGGACCGTAATTCCGAACGGGTCGCTTGCGTCCAATTGCCCAAAGTCTCAGAGTCGAAAAGTCGCCGTGCCTAAAAGTTCAATCGCTGGACCCATTCCCGCCTCGAAGAACGATGTGCTTCATGGTTTAATTCTTTGGTCTTTTGATCCCTAGCCTGCGGCTTTCTGCCATGCGTCAACCCGGCATTTCGTTGAGCCCTGCGGAACGCGAGATCGTCGAATACGGCCGCATCAGCGGCTGGGCGGTGGCGGCCATTTTGTTGGGGGTGCTTTCGGCCGCGGCCATCGTGGGACCACTGTTGTGGTTTATCCCGGTGTCGGCGGGCGCCGTTTCGATAGTCGCCATGCGCAAAATTAACGCTTCCGAGAGCCGCCTTTCCGGCTGGCACCTGGCGCTCTTGGGTTTGCTCTTAGCGATTTTTTTTGGCGTGGCCGGACCTGCGCGCACCCTCAGTCGGCAGTATTTAGTGGAAGTCCGCGCCGCGCATTTCGCGGAGAAATTCCTGGACCTGCTGCAGCATAAACAACCCTTGGCCGCTTACCAATTGGCACTGCCAGCGGGCGTCCGTGCCGTGGTTGAAGTCGGCCAGACCGAGCTTAAAGACAAATCGCCTGAAGCGAAAAAAGCCTACGATGAATTTTTGAAGCTGCCGGCCGTCAACATGCTGTTGGAAGCGGGGGCCGAAGCAAAAATTGAGCCATTGTCAGCCACCTTTGCCGGCGGCGATGATTCTCGGGACGACGTCATCGTGAAGTACCGCATTCGCAGCTCGGCTGGCAACGACGGAAAATCCGCCGATGTGCTCATGGATGTAAATCGCTCCCTGGCCTACGGCAGTCATACCGAGCAATGGCAAATTCTTTGGCGCACCATTCGGGAAGAGTGACGGAAAACGAGCGCTAGCTGCCAGTTGATTCCCAATTCTAATCATGGCCGCTTCGGCTGGTTTTCTGCACGGGGAGGTTCCAGACGCCGTTTTCTGCGAAATCGGAGGACCAAATTGATTCGACCGAACAGTTGACGCGGTTGTTACAAACGAAACCGTTGCTCTTCTTCTGGGGTATCTCCTATAATCAGAGGGCGCTTCGAGCGGTTCGTACTGCACGTGCTAATACGGCTCTTCGGGAGAAGCGAATCATGGCCACGTTTTCTAAGCTCAATTGCGTGGTGGCGGCGATTGCAATGGGAGTGGCTGGCGCGGTTTTCGCCGCTCCTGCCGAACAAGGCATGCCGCCGACGAACACAATCACTCCCCCAGCGACTCCAGCCAATACGTCAGCCGCCGCCGCGCCCGATGGGAAAGAGCTTTTCCAGCGCGAATGGATTCCCAACGATCCGCGCTCCCACGGCGGCGACGGTTTGGGACCCGTCTTCAACGACAGTTCGTGCGTCGCCTGCCATAACCAAGGGGGTTCCGGCGGCGGCGGAACTGCAAGCAAAAATGTCGATATCATCACGGCTTTTGTCAACCCGGTGGTGCAACAACAACAAGAACAGCCAGCGCCTGCAGTGCAAACGCTGCCCGGAATGATTTTGGATGTTTTCGTAAACAGCCTTTCGCAAACCGGCGAGTCACAGCCAGCTGGTAACAATCACGCGCAGCCCGCGGCTAGCCGCGATCACCAGCCCGCGAATATCCAAGTAAGTGTTGTCGGCGACGCACAGCCGGCTGCCAGTAATGAAACCCAACCCGCGACGAACAACACCCCGCAGGCTGGTCCCAGCCAACAAACCGCTGCCGTCAGTATGCCGGTCCCCCAAACTGCTGCCGCTGCCACGCCCGTTGTCCAGCCGAAACCGGAAGATCAACTGGCGGAAATCAATCGCCAAAAACAAGAACTCGCGAAAATTCACCCCGGTTTTGCGTCGGCCCGCAGCGTGGTTTTGCATCGCTTTTCCACCGACGAAAAATACGAATCGTGGCGGATGCAAATGTCGGGCCTCGGACAGTTCAATGGCGCCCCCAACGCGCCGGCTAATTCATCCGAAGACGCGGACGCTTCCGCGGGTCAAATTCAAGTCACCAGCGACGTGGAAGCCGAGCAGAAAATGCAACAGCTGAAAACGCAAGCTCAACTTGTGCAACAGCAAGGCTTGCAGGGGCAAATGGGGGATTTCTCCTTCGTCCATTCGCGACGTAATCCCACGGCGCTGTTTGGCGTCGGCCTGATCGATCAGATTCCCGATCAGGCGCTAATCGATCAAGCCAACAAAAAATTCAAAGGCTTTCCCGAAATTCAAGGCCGCGTAGCCAAAATGAAGGACGGCAAACTCGGACGCTTCGGTTGGAAAAACCAAAAGGCATCGCTCTACGAATTTGCCATGACTGCCTGCGCCGTCGAACTCGGCTTGGACGTGCCCGATCATCCCCAGGCCGGTCTACCCCTGAATCCCAATTACAAACCTAACGGGCACGACCTGAACCAGGCCGAGTGCCTGGCCCTGGTTGATTATTTGCGCAATTTGCCGGCGCCGGTGCAACACAAACCCGGCACTCCGCAGGAAGCGGAAATTTTATCGGCCGGCGAAAAACAATTTGCCGCCGTCGGCTGCGCCAACTGCCACGCGCAGCAGTTGGGCAACGTGACCGGAATTTACAGCGATCTGTTGCTGCACGACATGGGTCCGGAGTTGGGCGATTCCGGAAATTACGGCGTCTTTGTTCCCGATTCGCCGGAGGAAGAGCAACAAGCCGATCCAATCCCAAGTTTGCAGGCGGGCACTTTGAACGGGGGCCCAGCTCATGTTTTGACCAAAGCCGAACGTGAAAAAACCTTCGGCGCGCTACGACAGGAATGGCGCACTCCGCCCCTGTGGGGCGTGCGCGATTCGGGCCCCTACTTGCACGACGGCCGGGCCGAAACGCTGGAACAGGCCGTCGCTTTTCACGGCGGAGAAGCCGCCAATTCCGCCAAGCAGTTTTTCATGCTCAAACCGGCGGAACGTACCCAGGTGGTGGCGTTTCTTAAATCGCTGACTGCGCCGGAGCAAACCGCCGCCGCGGAATGAACGGCGGAACGAAATTGTCCATCCGCGACTGCCCCGCCCGCATTACGATTTCAGCATAAACCGGTACGGCTTGTCTTTCCAAGTTCCCGCGTAATCAACCCCGATCCGCGGGGTTTGCGCAATCTGCGATCGCCGTACTCGCAAGCCGCGATTTTCCAACCATAGTCCGGCTTCCTCGTCTGCGGGCAGCGCATTCAACCGTCGATCGATGTGCAAAGCCTTCGTCAATTTGCCCGGCCCCGTGAATTCTCCCGCGCCCCGGAACAACACGGCGGCCGGCCAATCTTCCCCGTCCGTCACAATGTTCAGCATCCAGTGCATGCCGTAACACAAGTAAACGTACCAGTGCCCGGCCGGCCCATACATGACTTCCGTCCGTGGAGTTCGGCCGAAGCGCCCGTGGCAGGCTAAATCGTGCGGACCAACGTACGCCTCCACTTCATTAACCACGACGGCCTGCTCGCGGTTTCGCCACCGCCGCACCAGGTGTTTGCCCAACAATTCTCGGGCCACGACCAGCGCCGGCCGAGCAAAAAAACTTTGCTCCAAAACTTGGCTGGTAGTCGACATGGCGGGTAAATGACGAATGACAAATGTTTAATGACGAATCCCGGCGCGCCGGGATCGAATGACCAATTTCCAAGCACCCATGACCAATGCTTGAAGTTGAACTTTGGTCATTGAGATTTGGTCATTGGTCATTCATTTCCGGCGCGCCGGGATTCGTCATTATAACAGCGCTTCGGCCTCAAGGCGGCTGCGCTTCCATCATACCCTATCCATCGAACAGCGCCACGCTGGCAGTAAAGCCGTGCAAAAAGTTTTGGTTGCCGACCGGCCCAATTTCTCCCTGCGCAAAAAATCCCGCCACAGGAATATCGCCCAAAATGTCGCGCAGGCAATTGATGTCGTGATTCGAAGAGGAAAACATGCGCGTGCCGCGCCCATTGCAACTGAACAACAGTGCCCCGGCCGGCGCCGGCTCGCCGCCGGTCATGACCGCCGTGCGCAACAAATGTCGCAAGTCTTCGTCGGCGGTGACTTCGTCACGAATGTGAAACTGCACCGTTTGCCCGGTGCGCATATAATCGCCCACAGCGATAGCTCCCGTGTTGGGATCGACGCCGATGACGTTGCGCACCAAAAAATCGCCGCGATGAAATTCATCTTGATATTCGCTCAACACTCGGCCCACGTGCAACCCACGCCGCGCTTGCCAGCGTTCCTGCTCGGTAAGCGTTTGAAACACTTCTTGCAAGCGGCTCAACGGCGGCGCTCCCCCCAATTCTTGAATAACGTTCGATTCGGCCCGCGTGATCACATAGGGTTTGCCTACCGGTCGGCAACCCTGCGAGACGACGCTTCGAATTCGCACGCTGCCATAAAGGAGTGCCGCCACCGCCCCTTGAATTTGTTCGCCGCGTCCCAAAACAAGGCGATTTTCGCCCGGCGCTACCCCACCGGAAGCCATGCCGCCTAACACCGGCGCGCCGGGATGATCTTCGTTGAAGCGCCGCACCACTTCGTCCGCTGGAAAACTGAACGGCTCGCCCAATAGCAGCATCGCGCTCTCAGCAGGCCAGGGCTCCGGCAAATCGGCCGGCCAGCCGGTAAAAATGCTCCCTTCACGAGTCTGTTCAAAATTCAGGTGCATCAATTTTATGGTGGTGTTTGGCAGAGAGGCCAGCCAGACCGAAACCGCTGGTTGCGACTCAATTTCGCGATTTCCACCGATTATTGATTCCCCCGTGCAGCCCAACAAGGCTTCAGAACCAATCGCATCACACACTTGCACAGCCACTTGAGCCAACTGCCCGCGATGGTGCGGAGACACAAACACCACCGCCAAATCAGGCTTCGTTCCCAATTGCGATAATGCCGCCCGGCACGCTTCATCCACTGCCGCGCCGCTGTCTGGCTGTAAAGAAAGCGCCGCCCCAAAGCGCGCATGGGCTTTCTGCCCCGTTTGGGTCATGTTCACATCTCCCCGCTACGGCAAGGGGATAAGCCCTAGCCGATTTCAAATATCGCTTCCACTTCAACCGCCATGTCTCCCGGCAACGCGGCGGCGCCCACGGCGCTGCGGGCCCCCACTCCCGCATCGGGTCCAAACACTTCCGCCATCAGTTCGCTAAAACCGTTCAACACGGCCGGTTGTTGATGAAATTCCGGCGTGCAATTGACGAGCCCAAACGTTTTGATGATTCGCTTGACGCGGTCCAGGCTCCCCAGCGCTTCGCGCAGCGTCGCCAAAATGGCGAGGCCGGTTTGCCGTGCGGCAGCCTGGCCCGCCTTCAAATCCAAGTCGCTTCCCACGCGACCTGTAATCAACGATTTATCGGCCCGCAACGGACCGTGGCCCGAAAGATATGCCCATTTCTCACTAATCACGATGGGTTTGTAAAGACCCACCGGTTTAGGGGCTGGCGGCAGTTGTAGTTGCAGTTCTGTCAAACGGGCCTCGGCACTCATCAGCTTCTCGCAAATTGAAAAAGAATTTTAACGGCAAGTGGGGCATCGTGCTTCGCATCAATTTCTACAACAAATCACCATAATATCCTGAGGTGGTCCTGGAAAGGTGCCACGTGATGCGTCATCCTTTAGGTTGCGGTTTTCGAGCGATTCGTGATGGACCGCCAGTTCTTGTTGATTCTCGATTTCCATTCGCCGAGCCTTCAATGGCCACCTCAAGACTTGAATATCCGAACCTGGGCTTAGGCGTCGGATTGCGGAGTGCCCATTTTTCGCACATTTTGGAACATCGCCCGGCGGTCGATTGGTTCGAAATTATTTCAGAAAACTTTATCGATTCCGGCGGCCGCCCGCGCTATGTGCTGGAGCAAATCGCCGAGCGTTATCCCGTGGTGATGCATGGCGTATCACTATCGATTGGCAGCACCGATCCACTGAATTTCGATTACTTGGCGAAACTAAAACGGCTCGCTCGTGAAGTGAACGCTCGCTGGATCTCCGACCACTTATGTTGGACGGGCGTCCTGGGAATGAACACGCACGATTTGCTTCCCCTCCCCTTCAACGAGGAAACTTTGCGGCATGTGGTCCGGCGTGTGCGCACGGTGCAAGATTTTTTAGAGCGGCCGCTGGTCTTGGAAAATCCCAGCAGTTATGTCACGTTTGCCGCTTCATCCATGAGCGAATGGGAATTTCTGGCCCGCGTGGCCGAGCAAACCGACTGCGCCCTGCTGCTGGACGTGAACAACGTGTACGTTTCGAGCAGGAATCACGATTTTGATCCCGCCGAGTACATCTGCAAATTGCCGCACCACCGAATTGTGCAAATGCACTTGGCCGGGCACACACCTTGCCGCACGCATTTACTCGACACGCACGACAACCACGTGGTTGACCCCGTGTGGGAGTTATACCGGCTGGCGCATGAAAAGACCGGCGGCGTAGCCTCGTTGTTAGAGTGGGACGCCAAAATTCCGCCGTTTCCGGTGGTGCATGCGGAAGTGTTGAAAGCGCGGAAATATATGACTGCGAAGTTGACCCCCGTGAACCAGGGCGTCGTCGATTTTTCCGGCGCGGCGGCGTCTTTGGAACATCGAGCTTCCGTCACACCGCCACATCCGGCAACGCTGGTATTGGCCGAAGTGGAGTGAAAGTCGCTGGTGAAAAGGCAAGAATATGAAACAGCAATCGCTCGAGAATGTGCAGCGGTGGATGCAATCGGTCATCACGCATCCCGGCGGCGTGGAAGCCGGTTTGGCAGCGCCAGCCACACAGTCCCATCTGGAAATAGCGCCCGCACAACTGGAGCAAATTGTCGAGCCCTCGCTCCGCCAATCGAGCGTCGATCGCTTGGCCGTATACGCCGGTGCCTACTATACCCGGCTCATCGAGTGCCTTCAAGCGGAATTTCCAGTGTTCCATCGCGCCGTCGGCGACGATGCGTTTGCCGAGTTCGCCGTCGATTATCTCCAGCGCTGTCCGTCCCAAAGTTACACGCTGGCAAAGTTGGGTGAAAAATTCGTTTCGTATCTCAGCGAAACCAAACCCGCCGCTGAAGGCGACGCAACCATACCCGGATGGGCCGATTTTTTAATCGACCTGGCGACATTGGAGCGAACCGTAAGCGAAGTGTTCGACGGCCCGGGCCTGGAAAGACGCCCTTTGACATTCGACAACGAATTATCGGCCATCGACCCCAAGCAATGGCCGCAGGCGCGCCTGACAGTGGCCCCCTGTTTGCGGTTGCTGTCGCTCCGTTTTTCGTTGAACAACTATTACACGCGGATGAAACAAGGCAACGGCAACGCCACTATTCCGCCGCTGCAAAACGCATGGCTGGCGATTACTCGGCGCGATTATGTGGTGCGGCGGTACGAGCTCAGTCATCCGCAATTTGTGGTGCTAGACGCATTGCAGCGTGGCCAAACCGTTGGCGACGCCATTGCCGCCGCCGCGGCCGTGTATGTCGGCGAAATCGACCAACTCGCCGCCGACCTGCGCGACTGGTTCCGCCTCTGGACCGCCGCACCAATGTTTGTCCAGATAGAGGTTAACGACTAGCAGTTAGCGATTAGCCGGAAAGTCGGAGTAGCTAATTGCTTCTCACTTCAGCACGTCGAATAGATTGCTGCGATCGTCGGTCCACAAAATTGGCCTCTTTTTCTCAGGCGGATCGCGCTCTTCCGGCGGCGGCTCGGCAAAGGGGGACAGTGCCGCCAGCAAGTCGCGGTTGTGCGTGAGAATCATCCAGTCGGACCGGTACATTTGATTCTCGCCTCCTTCGTTGGAGATGAGAACATGGTCGAGACCATATTTCTCGGCCAGACCCAACACGATCGGCTCCAAATCAACGTAACGATTGGTGATGTGTACGGCAATGGCCCCATCCTCGTCGCCATCTGCCGCTTTGGCCAGTTGTTCGACATAAATTTGGCATGCCTCCTGTGTCAGCAAGTGCACGGGAATGGCGTCGCCGCTGAAAGCATCGAGCACCAGCACGTGAAATTTTTGTGGCTCGTGGTTTTGCAGTTCGCGGTCCAGCGTCAGCCGCGCGTCGCCTAATTCTATCTCGTATTTCGCGCCGCGCTGACGGCAATCTTTCAAATACGTGAAATACTCGCCAGGTTCAGTGATGGCGATAACCGCGGGATTGATTTCGTAAAAGCGAATAGAATCGCCCTGTTCGGCATAAGCGGCCAAGGTGCCTGTGCCCAAGCCCACGGCGCCAATCCGCAGACCGTGCAAGTTTTTATTTTCGCGATAAAAGCCGATGGCCCGCCCCACGCCGGTTTCCGGCGCGTAATACGTGGTGGGAATGTGTCGACGATCTTCGCTGGTGTATTGCAAACCGTGCGTGATCCGCCCGTGATTGAGAACGTGAATCTCGCTTTCCGGATCGTTGATTTTGCGATCATCGACTCGCAGCGTGCCGAAAAAATTTCGCCTTTGCAGCAGCACTTTCTCAAACAGCTGACTTTGCTTTTCGAAATAACCGCATATATCGTAAATGCCCACGCCTGTGATGGTCAGCACGCAGAGCGTCAACCCCAACACAACCGCGGAGCGTCGCTTGCTGCGGGCGAGCGGTTTCCCGTCCGCCAGTTTGCCGCCCAAGAGCGATAAAATCGCGCGCAGTATAAGCCAGCTCGCCAAAACGAAGCCCAAAAAAAGCGATGAATTCCACTCAAAAAACGTGACGAACAACTGCGGTGCAATTAGGGTCACCGCCACGCC
>DATJYL010000078.1 GCA_035499655.1 Pirellulales bacterium | reverse complement strand
GGCAGGCAAAGCACGTTGCGCAATTTCGACGGCCTTCCTGGCCAACGCCACCGGCGACCGCGTCATCGCACGTGTGGTTTCCATGACGCATTGATGTAAACTGTTTTCCCATTGGAATCAATAGGGTTTCAACAAAGCCTGTTTATCTGTGTTCATCTGTAGCTATGAAATTTTCAATCTCTCTCCGCGACCTTTGCGTCCTTCGCGGTAAATGATTCTGCCTGGCAGTGAATCAGGTTATTCAAACTTCCAGCAGCATGCGGGTGGGTTCCTCGATGGTTTCCTTAATCCGCTTGAGGAACATCACCGCCTCGCGGCCGTCGACAATGCGATGATCGTACGTCAGGGCCAGGAACATCATTGGGCGTACGACCACCTGGCCGTTGTGGACGGAGGGGCGATCTTGAATGGCGTGCAGCCCCAAAATGCCGCTTTGCGGCGGGTTGACGATGGGGGTGGAGAGCATGGAGCCGTACACGCCGCCGTTGGAAATGGTGAACGTGCCCCCTTGCAGCTCTTCCAACTTGAGCTTGTTCTCTTTGGCCCGGCGGCCGAAATCGGCGATTTTTTGCTCGACCTCGGCAAAGCTCATGAACTCCGCATTCCGCAGCGCGGGGACGACCAGGCCCTTGCCGCCGCCGACCGCGATGCCGATGTCGTAATAATTGTGATATACGATGTGGGGATCGCGCACCTCGGCGTTCAATTGCGGCACGTGCTTGAGCGCGTCGACTGCCGCTTTCACAAAGAACGACATGAAGCCGAGCTTTACGCCGTATTGCTGTTCGTATTGTTCGCGATGCTTGGCCCGCAGGGCTATGACTTCGGTCATATCGACTTCGTTGAATGTGGTCAGCAGGGCGGCGGAATGCTGCGCTTCGACCAGGCGCTCGGCAATCCGGCGGCGAATGGGGCTCATCACCACGAGTTCCTCTTCCCGCGGATAGCCGGAGGAGGAAAGATCGACTTTAGGCTGGCCGCGGGCCAAATCGGCGGGGACAATTTCGCCGCGCAGTTGCGACGTAGCCGAATTGGGAGTTGGAGGCACCTGATGGACCGGTTGCGCTAGTATCGCAGCACCCTCACCTTGCCCTCTCCCAGTGGGAGAGGGTTCTGCAGCGGGCCGCTGCGCTGCGCGCTGGACATCTTCTTTCAAAATCCGGCCGCCAGGGCCGGTGGGCGTGACGGCGTCGGAGGGAATTCCCTCTTGCGCCATCAGCCGCTGGGCGGCGGGCATGACAGGCGGGAGTGTTGCCCTTGAAGCTGGTTGCGAAGGCGAAGGAGTAGGCATTGTCGGAGAGGTGGCTGCGTGGGGGAGATCGTTCACGGCGGGCTTGGGCACATCGGGTGCAGGCGGCGCCGCCGCTTCCGCGCCGGCGGCCATGTAGCCAATGATTTCGCCCACGCGGGCAACTTCGCCGGGCTGCTTTAGAATTTGCGTCAGGGTGCCTGAGACGGGGGCCGGCAAATCGACGGTGGCTTTATCGCTTTCCAGCTCGACGAGGTTTTCATCTTTTTCGGCTCGTTGGCCAACTTGCTTCCGCCACTGGGCAATGTGCACTTCGGTGATTGATTCGCCGACTTCGGGCACTTTCAATTCGACAGGCATGACGGAATCCAAGCGAATGAAGGGTTTGGGTCGAACCTAGCACAAAACCCGATGACATCAAGAGGCGACACTATTCTCCGACGGCGCGGGACAGCAGTTCTTCCTGTTCCAGCTTGTGGCTGCTATGGCTGCCGGTGGCGGGGCTGGCGGCGCTTTGGCGATAGATGCCGGCAAAGGGGAAGCGTTCGAACAAGCGGTCGCCGAGGTGGACTTTCAGATATCGCCAGGCGCCCATGTTTTCCGGTTCTTCCTGAATCCAGAAAACGGGCGTGCCGTCAGGGTAATTGGCCAGCGCCGCTTTGAGCGGTTCTTTGGGAAGCGGATAAAGCTGCTCTATCCGCAGAATGGCCACATTGTGTTTGTTTAATTGGCGGCGTTTCTGCTCCAGCTCGAAATAAATTTTGCCCGAGCAGAGCAAGATGCGGTCCACGGTGGTGCGTTCCGCCGGCGGCACATCGGGCAAGACGCGCAGGAACTTTCCTTCGGCCAATTCGTTCAAAGAACTCACACATAGCGGATGGCGCAGCAAACTTTTTGGCGTCATCAGCACGAGCGGCTTACGCCAGACGCGCAATACTTGCCGCCGGAGACAATGGAACAACTGTGCAGGCGTGGTCAGGTTGGCGACTTGAATGTTGTCTTTTGCCGCTAGTTGCAGGAAGCGCTCCAATCGGGCGCTGGAATGTTCCGGGCCCATGCCTTCGAAGCCGTGGGGCAACAGCAGCACGATGCCGCTGAGGCGGCGCCATTTATCTTCCGCGCTGACAATGAACTGGTCGATGATGACTTGGGCGGCGTTGACAAAATCGCCGAATTGAGCTTCCCACATGACCAGGCCGTCGGGGCAATCGAGGCTGTAGCCGTACTCGAAACCCAACACGCCGGCTTCGGAAAGAGGGCTGTTGTAGATTTCGACGGGGGCCTGATCAAACGTTAAATTGGCCAGCGGCATGTAGCGGCGGCCGCTGGTCACATCGTGCAACACGGCATGGCGATGGCTGAACGTGCCGCGTTCGGAATCTTGCCCGCTAATACGGACGCGCAATTTTTGCACGGCCAGGCTGCCGATGGCCAGGGCTTCGGCCGCGGACCAATCGATGGGGCGGCGCCCATCGATCATTTCGCGCCGTTGTTCCAGCCAGCGCCCGATTTTGGGATGCGGATGGAAACCGCGAGGCACATGCGAGAGCATGCCCAAGAGGTCAATCAACTGTTCGCGCTTCATGTCGGTTTCTACCTCAGCGGCTTCGCGCTCCCGGCCCCCAATGTAAAAGGCCCAGAAGCTGGCCAAATCGGGGCGTTGGACGAATTCTTCGCTTTTGGCGGCGGAAAGCTCCGCATCGAGTTGATTGCGCAATTCGGCGGCGATATGGTCGGCTGCTTCGCGTTCGATGCCGCCCAGCTTGAGCAAGTGATCTAAATAGCCTTCGCGCACATTTTTGCGGCGCTCGATGGCCTGGTACAACAAGGGCTGGGTGAATTGCGGCTCGTCGGCCTCGTTGTGACCGCGACGGCGATAACAGTACATATCGATGACCACGTCGCGCTGGAACTCGCGGCGGAAATCCATCGCCAGCCGCACGACTTGTGCCACGGCCTCGGGATCTTCGCCGTTAACGTGGAAGATGGGAATTTGGAGCATTTTGGCCACGTCGGTGGCGTATGTGGTGCTGCGTCCTTCGGCCGGGCTGGTGGTGAAACCGATTTGATTGTTCAGCACCACGTGCAAGGTGCCGCCGATTTGGTACGCCTCCAATTGGCTGAGGTTCAGGGTTTCCTGAATGATTCCTTCGCCGGCAAACGCGGCATCGCCATGAATTAACAGCAGCATTCCGTGACGGCGTTCCAGATCGTCCACGCGGTCTTGCTTGGCCCGTACGCGGCCCATGGCCACGGGATTAACGAATTCCAAATGGCTGGGATTGAAGCAGAGCGACAAGTGCAGGCGATGGCCGGCTGCGGTTTTTACGTCAGTCGAATGACCGAGGTGATACTTCACGTCGCCCCGGCCGATGTGCAATTCCGGGTCGATATCGGCAAACTCGCGGAAAATTTGTTGCGGGCTTTTGCCCATCACATTGGCCAGCACGTTCAACCGACCGCGATGCGCCATGGCCAGCACGACTTCTTCCACCTTGTGCTGGCCGGCGCGTTCGATGGTTAAATCTAACAGGGGGATCAGCGTTTCGGCCCCTTCCAGTGAAAAACTTTTGGCGCCCAGGAAACGGCGTTGGATAAACTCCTCGAACACGGTGGCGCTGGTCAGCCCGTGCAAAATGCGCAACTGCTCTTTGCGGCTGAGCGTGCAACGGTTTTCCGAACCTTCCATACGATCTTGCAGCCATTGACGAACTTGCAGATCATCCATGTGCATAAATTGCACGCCGATGCTGCGGCAGTAGGTATTCCGGAGCCGCTGGATAATGCGGCCGAGCGTCATAGACTGTGGACCTTCGATGGTGGCGGTGGAAAACTCCTGATCCATGTCTTCCGAGGTGAAGCCGTAAAACATGGGGTCCAACTCGGGCAACTCGGGGCGAGGAAAGCCGAGCGGATCGATTTGCGCTACTAAGTGGCCGCGCACTCGATAGGCCCGAATCAATTGATCGACCCGATCTTGCAAGACGGCGATGTGCCATTGATCGCGGGACTGGGCGGGGCGGGAAGGCGACGGAGTGGGTGGAAACTGAGTGGATGGAATTGGAGAAGGTCCTGCTTGGGGAACCGAGGGGGGCGCTTCGATCGGCGGCGGCACCAAGGCCGCTGCCGAGGTGCGCGCTCCGCGTGGCGGGGCAAACAAGCTGGCCGGGCGAAACGAGGGACCGATTTGCTTGACCGCTAGTGTGGCGCCGTTTCCGTTTCCGTGGTGGCCTTCTTCAGTATCAGCGGAATGTTCATTACCAGGGGCGCCGCCATTTTGGGCACGCGTCATGTCGTCAAAATAAGCGCGCCAGTCGGGCGGAACGCTGTCGGGGTTGCGCAAATAATCGGCGAGCAAACCTTCGATAAATTCCAGGCTGAGGCTGCCGACTTGCTGATCGGGCCCCGTCAAGATGTTTGATGGCGAATTCACAGATGAAGTTAATGCAAAGCCGTTCGATATCGTTGGACAATATTAAAAGGGACTGATTGCCAGTCCCGGCATTCACCGCCTCCGCGTCCGAGTGAATCTTAGCAATCTGGGCCGCGGGAGGTAACCGGGATTTTGAATCATCGCAAATGCAGCATTGACGGGCTGTTGCGACAAACATGGAGTGAATTCACGTGAGAATGCCAGCGACGGCGCGACAATTATGGACGAGACGCTTTATCTTCGGGAGTATCAGCCTGTGGAGGCGTGCCGGGGTTGGCAGGCGTCAAGATTTCGTTTAGCGCGCGCAATTGATCTTCGATATTGTGAATCATTTCGGTATTTCCCTCGTCTTGGGCCAAACTTAGAGCGTGTTTGGCAAGGGCCAGCGCTTCGGCCCAACGCTGCCGATGGGCGTAGGCATTCGTTAAGTTAAAATTGATTCCCAAATGGTTGGGGTCCGCACGAAAGCCCGCTTCCAGCTGAGCCAAAGACTCGTCGGTTTGTCCGTCGGCGGCCAGCGCCATGGCATAGTCGTTGCGATAGTCAGCCACATCTGGCTTCAGCCGGACCGCGTCTTGAAATTGTGCCAATGCGGCCTTGAGCCATTTGCGATCTTTTTGTTGATTCGATTTTTCAAGGAGGTTTTGGGCCAACGCGTAATGGGCATCGACATAATCGGGATTGATTTGCAGGGCTTGCTGAAAATCTTCGCTCGCCGCGTCGGTATTTCCGGCTTTGGCTTCGACTCCCGCCAACAGAGCAATTGCCAACGAACTGCGCGGATTTTCTTTGAGCGTTGCTTGGTATAGTGCTCGTGGGTTGGCATACAAGCTGCTTTGCAGCCAGGTTAATGCCGTGAAGACTCCGACAACTACGATGGGAGTCAATTTGGCCAGCGCGTTGAGAAGGCCATGAGAATGGTGCTGCCAGTAACTTGCACCGGCGGCTGCTAAAGCGACGACGCTAATCAGCGCGAGGTGTTGATAGTGATCGGCCACGCGCGAATGTTGCATGTAGCCCACGTCGGTAAAACCCATTACGGGGAGCAAAGCGATGCACCAAAACAGCCACGCCACGAACAAAGGACGTCCAAAAAAACTGTTTCGCTGCCAATACAACAATCCGGTCACCACGAGCGCGGCCAAGAGCGGCAACCACCACAGCGGATTAACGGCTGAAATGTCCCACTGCGGATAAACAAACAATAAATGAACCGGCACAACCGCTTTCGCCAAATAAAACCAGATGACCCCGCCCGCTCCCAAACAGCGCTGTAAGAAATCGAGGCGGATGATATCGATCTTCCCAATATGTGTTTGAAACCAAATATTCAAAAGCGTCAATAATATCGAGATGACAAAAAATGGTGCGATACGGACGCCATCGGCAACTCCAATGCTTCTGCGCTTCCACCAGATCAACAGCAGTAATATGAATGGGAAAACCGCGACCGAGCCTTTGCTAAGCATGGAGAGAACAAAAGCCAGCAGGCTCAAACAGTACCAAATGTTTTCCTTCGTGATTTTACGTCGCGCAATTTCGATTAAGCCTGTTTGCAAAAAGGACCCCAGCGAAATCAGAAAAAACAACAGCGCCAGCAGGTTTTTCCGCTGGGCGATCCAGGCGACCGATTCGACATTTACCGGGTGCAATGCGAACAACAGCGCCGCCAGGTACGCTCCAGGGACGGCCAAGTTCCGCAGCACCGCCCAGAGCAACAGCGAACAGGCAATGTGCAACGCTAAATTCGTGCAATGATAGCCGGTGGAATCTTCGCCCCAGAGCCGCCACTCCAACCAAAACGAAGTATTCGTAACGGGCCAATAGTCCTGCGGTTCGGTGGTGAACCAAATACGATATAAACCATGGGGAAGCGCAATGACTTTGCTTTGCGAAATTAGCGCCTCGTCGTCGAAGATAAAATCACCGTGCAGGGCGGGCCAATAAGCGACGCACGTCAGCCCAACAAGCAGGGCGGCACCAGCCCACGCCATCCGCCTTGACTGCATGGACCGCGCATCATCTCTAAACGAATTGGAGTGGCTTGCCACGGTGGAACGTTGCTGGGTTCTCGCCATATGCAAAGCGCGGCGGCTATTTTATCGATTCAAACTCGGTTTTGTTTCAGATGGCACAGTCGCCAGAATGGCAGGCGTTGTGCGGCGTAACATTCATAGTTTTCCCGCAATGGCGTCGGCTTCGATTTTTTTGACTTTGTCCAAGCGTCGCTGATGCCGGGCCGCGCCGGAGAACTCCGCCGCCAAAAATGCCCGGATGACTTCGCTGGCCAATTCGGGACCGATGACGCGGGCGCCCAGGCAAAGCACGTTCATCGAATCATCTTCGACGCCTTGTCGGGCGGAGAAGGTGTCGTGGCACATGGCGGCGCGAATGCCGGGAACTTTGCACGCCGCCACGCTGACACCCACGCCGCTGCCGCAGACGACAATGCCGCGTTGAGTGCGGCCACTGCGAACGGATTCGGCCACGGCCAGGGCGTAATCGGGATAATCGTCGTCCGGCACCAAGTTAAGTGCGCCGCATTCCAGCACGCTGTGACCGTCGGCCCGCACTTGTTCCATCACATGCTGTTTCATGGCAAAACCGGCATGGTCGCAACCGACGGCGATAATCATGGTTTTACTCCCAAGGATCAGTAAGCGGCCTTTGCCCGATTATTTCCTACAACCGTCACTTTCGAAACTCCCCCGCTGCAAACCTTGCGCCCGCGTTGACGTTGTGCACCTGTGACGTAGATAAACTTCGACGGATTTACTGTTTACCTCCGCTGTCGGCAATTTTATAGCGCGGTTGTTGTTTGCATACCTTTGAGGCTGCCGCGATGGTGATTTCATGAAAAAAGGCTCGCTCCTGCTGGTTGATGACGACCGACACGTTTTAACTTCCATGGCCGATTGGCTGCGGGAGCAGGGTTACAAAGTGGACGTCGCCGGCGACTATGCCTCGGCGGTGGCAGCCGTGGATCGCAAAACATACGACCTGTTGTTGGTCGACATTCGACTGGGCGAGCGCGATGGTTTTGAAGTGCTGGCTTATTCACGACAGCGCAACCCGGCCGTGCCCGTGATTCTGGTCACTGGCTACGGCACGGTGGAAACGGCGATCGAAGCCATTCGGGCCGGAGCGTTCGATCTGCTCACTAAGCCCTTGATCGACGAAGAACTGGAGCTGGCCATTCACCGGGCCTTAAATCAGCGCGAAGTGCTGGAAGAAAACAAAAACTTGAAGGCCCAACTCGACATGCGGTTCGGCATCGAAAATGTCGTCGGGCACGATCACCGCATGCGCCGCATTTTCGACATGATTGAAAGCGTGGCCGATACCAAAGCCACGGTGCTGATCACCGGCGAAAGCGGAACGGGCAAATCGATGGTGGCCCGAGCGATTCATCGCCACAGTGCCCGGCGCGACAAACCGTTTGTGGAAGTCGCTTGCGGGGCGTTGCCGGAGACGCTGCTGGAGAGCGAACTGTTCGGCCACGTGGCCGGTTCGTTCACGGGCGCGACGGGAGACAAAGTCGGCAAGTTCAAGCTGGCTGACGGCGGGACGATTTTCCTGGACGAAATCAGCACCGCCAGCGCGGCCATGCAAGTAAAGCTGCTGCGGGTGTTGCAAGAGTTCGAGTTTGAGCCAGTCGGCGGAAGCAAAACCATTCGCACCGATTGCCGCGTGATTTTAGCGACCAACGAAGACCTTTCGAAAGCTGTGGCCGAAGGACGCTTTCGACAAGATTTGTATTACCGCGTGAATGTGATCAACATCGAGCTGCCGCCGCTGCGAGAACGCCTGAGCGACATTCCGCTGTTGGCCAAGCATTTTCTCGACGAAGTTTGCGAGGAATCGGGCCGCAAAGTGAATGGCTTTGCTGACGACGCCCTGACCGCTTTGCAGCGTTACCGCTGGCCGGGCAACGTGCGGGAATTGCAAAATGTGGTCGAACGGGCCGTGCTGCTGGGGAAAACCGACACGATGCAAGTGGAAGATTTGCCGCCGCAATTGGCGGCCGAGGCCCCGCTTTCGGCCCATCCCGAGCCGGGCCGCAATTTGAAGCAGGCCATGACCGCCCCGGAAAAGCAAATTATTTTGGAAGTACTCGAGCGCAATAACTGGAATCGCCAGGCCACCGCTCAGGAACTGGGCATCAACCGCACGACGCTCTACAAAAAGATGAAGCGCCTGGGCCTGGAAGACGAGCGGTTTGCGCGGCGGTAGAAATTGCTTCAACCTGAGAATTGCGGCCAAGCCGATTCGCTGGCTAGTCTCGGAACGTGCGCTTCAAATAAGCCCGCAATCGATCGAGATCGGCCTGTTCAGCCCTGTAGCCGACGTAGCCATCGGGGCGGATTAGAAAGCCGCTGCCAGAACTGGGGCGATAAATCCGGCCGAATTCGTTGCGGCGGTCGACCACTGTGGGCAGGCCTTCGATTTCGGGAACATCGCAATCGGAATGGATGATTGCATACGTTTGAATGCGGCCGGCGAACTGCTGAAACAGCGCCGCGGCAATCGCAGCGAAGCGTTGGCAATCGGCCGCTGGATCGGCGCTGGCGGTATACAATAGCAGCGTGTGATGCGGGCCGCGGAGCAAATCGAACAAGCGAAATTCGTGGCGCGTGAAGGCGCGCTGCAGTCCGCAGACGTCCGGAGCGCGGTGGCCGGGTAGCGGGCCAGGCGCTGCACCCTCACCCCGGCCCTCTCCCAGAGTGAGAGGGAGGGAATTTTCGCCCGACGAATCGCCGCCGATCCAAGGACTGCCGCGGTAATTCAAAAACAGTTGGGAATCTTCGCGGATGGGTTCTTGCTCGTCCACTTTGCCCTGGAACATTTTGTTCATCCGCTTGGTGGTCCGTTCGACAATTTGCTGGCCGATAGGGCGGCGTTCCGCTTCGTAACTATCGAGCAGATTGGCCGAAGCAAGGCCGTGGACATGCAGGGCTAATTTCCAGGCCAGGTTATAAGCGTCTTGCAAACCGGTGTTCATGCCTTGGCCGCCGATGGGCGGATGCAAATGGGCGGCGTCGCCGGCCAAAAAAACTCGGCCGATGCGGTATTTCGCGGCCAAGCGATGGCTGATGCGATAAAACGCCGACCAGCGCAAATTGCTGGCTTTGACGTTTGCTGGGAAAAACCAACCGAGCAATTCCTGCGCTTGCTCAAGGGTGGGGCCGATGTCGGCAATGCCGTGTGTTGGTTGTCCACCGGAATTGAGTTCTGCGGGAAGCATTGCCTCGGGAGCGACCGTGCTGAAACGGTAGCGGCGCGGATTGCCGGGCACCGGAATGCACGCCCCGCCTCCGACCGGCTGGCCCTTTTCGATCCGAACCATGCGATAGGCGTAGCCGCGTTCTAAATCGCCGCTTAGTTCCACGTCGACCAGGAAAAAAGTTTGCTCGTAATGTTCGCCTTCGAAAGGCACATTGAGTGCCCGGCGAACGGCGCTGCGACCCCCGTCGCACCCCAAGAGATATTGGCACTCGACTTGCTCGGCGCTTCCGTCGGCGTGCTTCAAAGTGGCGCTGACGCAGCTGTCGGTTTGTTCCAGAGCGGTTAATTCGACGCCCCGTTCGATTTGGCCTCCGAGCGAACGCAAATGATCGGTTAGAATTCGTTCGGTATCGTATTGGGCCAGAACCAGGAATCCATACGCGCCGTCGGGCAAAGCGACGCCAACTTTTTCCTGTTGGTAGACATCGCCGCTGGTGAGATTGACTGCGCCTTTTAAACCCAGTCCGGCCGACAGAGCCTGCTGCACAACGCCCAAATCGTCCCACACTTCCAGCGTGCGGGGGGTGACGCCCAGCGCTTTGCAATGGGGAGCGGGCTTTTCCAGTCGTTCGATCAGCCGGCAGGCCACGCCGTGGCGGCGAAGCTCGGCAGCCATCATCAGGCCGACCGGCCCGGCGCCGACCACTAAGAGATCGTTGGAGCGGCTCATGTTGCTTGGTTGAATTTTGAAGCAATTGAGATTGTACTCGGGAAAAATCATAATATCGCCATGCTGACCTACCCTGGCAATCCGAAACGCGTTTTGTTAGCTTTGGGTTGCCAGTTCTGGATGGCCTCACGCCCACTTCCGCAGCGCGACCAACGGTCGCGGCTTTATAAATTTAGAGCACTATTCGAAACTCTGAACGCGCATGAAACAAGCTATTGCCGGCGTCGCTCCGAGCCAACTGCAAGAAGTGACCGTCACGATCGAGTGGCCGACGATTGCGGCCACGGGGTTGGGGCGGTTCCTGGGGCGATTGTACGCCATTCGGGCTGGCTTTTGGATTTTCACGCTAGGTCGGTTGTTCATGGGACTGACGCTGCCGATTGGATTATTTCTGTTCTTCTGGATGCTGGCGCCGTGGAATGTGCGCCGGTATCGGTTGACAAATCGCCGAGTGATTGTCGAAGCCGGCGCTAAATTCAAGCCGGAGCAGTTTGTAGATTTGAATCGTTTCGACGCCATCGCCATTGAAGTGCGTCCGGGGCAGGGGTGGTATCCGGCGGGCGATATGATTTTCAAGCTTGGTCCGGTCGAAACGCTGCGTCTGGCGGGCGTGGGTTATCCTGAGGCATTCCGCGCCACGTGTTTGAAAGCACATCAAGCGTATGTGGGCGTGCGGAAAGCCGTAGGTGCGGCGAGCGGTTGAAATCCGCCGCGTGCTCCACAAAATCAGACAAGCCCACGGCTTGCAAGTCGTGGGCTTACAACGGCAACTTCAAGCGGCATGGATAAGCCCGGGTTGCGATTGCTTCACGATGCCGTAGGGCGTCCAGATGGCGCGCGTTCGGCGAGTTTCGCGGCGAATGGCTTGATTCCGCGCCAGAGCTTCCTGCTGCACATAACCACGGGCGTGATCTAAATGTACGCACACGGCCCGGTAGCGAAGGCTTTTGCTGCGTAAGCCAGAATTTACGAGCCGCTCGCCCAGTTCACGATCTTCGCCGCCGTATTCCATGCGTTCGTCGAAGCCGTTAACGTCCAGTAGCGCCTGCTTCCAAGTAGAGGCGTTGCCACCGTTCCACGTGGCCTTGGTGGTGGTGAACCGATCGCACCACGCAGCCCAGCGTGGCCCGGCTGACAGCTTCAACAACTTGCTGCTCCAGGGCATTCCTTGGCGGCGGAGCCAAGCCGTCTGATGTGCCCGGCCCGCTAAGATGTCGGCTTTGGAGATTTTGCGGCTGACGTCCATGGTCAAGCGCACGGCACCACCGGAGAGGAAGAAGCCCGGCTCGGCCCAGCGGGCGTGCTGGGCCAAAAAATCGGAGCGCGGAATACAATCGCCGTCGGTGAAGACGAGGTAATCGGCTTGGGCTTCGATGATGGCGCGGTTCAAAATGGTGCACTTGCGAAAGCCCTGGTCTTCGTGCCAAACATGGCGGATGGTTAATCCGGTTTCGGCGCGAAGGCGATCGATTGTGCTTCGCGTTTGGTCGTTCGATCCGTCGTCGGCGATCACCAACTCAAAATCGGCATGGCTTTGCGCAGCAAAGCCCCGAATCACGTTCTCCAACCAGACTGGCTGGTTATATGTACTGATGATTACGGACAGGCGCATGTTCGTATTTTCTTGCAGCAACTATCGCGGGCCACCAAGGGCAGTGAGAATGGTAGCGTCAATCCACAGCAGAAACTACAGCGACTTGGATGACGCTGTTTTCGGCTTGTCGCTAGCGGCACAAATCACTACTATTTGCCGCTTGTTTTTGCTTAGGATTGACCCCGCCGGCGCCCTGCCAGCGGCGCGTTGTTCGGTTCTTGCTCATGAGGCTAGTTATGTCGTCAACGCCTATGTCATCATCATCCGGGCCGGAAATTGCGCTGTGCGTGGTAACGTATCAACGACCTCGTAATTTGACCTTAGTGCTGGAATCGATCGTCGCCCAGCGCGGCGTGTCGCCGGGGCAGATGGAATTGGTGGTCAGCGACGATGGTTCCACGGATCAAACACCGCAATTGGTCGAAGAATTTCGCCGGCGCGTGCGGTTTCCCGTAAGCTTTGTCACGCATCCGCATTTGACGTTTCAGGCGGCTCGGTGTCGGAACGCCGGGGCGGCGGCAACCCGGGCTCCGTATTTACTGTTTTTGGACGGCGATTGCATTTTGCCGCCGCAGCATGTGGCTACACATTTGAAGCACCGCCGCCGGGGAGTGGTGTTTAGCGGCGATTATGGTCGATTGGACGAAACCGCCTCCAAGTGCGTGACCGCGGAAACCATTCGGCGGGGCGAATTCTCGGACTTGCTGGGCGCCACCGAGCGCCGGCGGCTGCAGAAGTTGGACCTGAAATCGCGGTTTTACAATTTTGTGCGTCATCCGACCAAGCCGCGCAGTTTACGCAGCGGCGATTTCAGCATTTGGCGCGAAGATTACCAGCGGATTAACGGCTTCGACGAAAACTTTTGCGGCTGGGGAGGCGAAGATGACGATTTGGGTTGGCGTTTGCGACGGGCTGGAATGCGCATTCAATCGCTGATGCGGTGGACCTATTCGTATCATTTGTGGCATCCGGTGGATGTTACGGCTCCCGCCGTGCCCAAGCTGGCGCCCAATGCACGGTACACCTGGCGTAAAGGAAAGTTAATTTGCTGCCGAAATGGATTGATCAAGCGCACCTGGAACGACTTGGCCGTGCGAATAGTGGGCGCTCCGGTCCAGACAGAGACTGTAGAACGAATGATTGCGGGGCGCATTTCACCCTGGACAGTCGGCGGGCGGCCCGAGGTGGAAATGTTGTTTTTGCCGGGCGAAGGTCAATTCAGCGGGACGGCCGATTGCAACGTGTTGGTGGCCCTGGAAGATTCAGCGGACGTGAAACGTCTGGCAGCGCAAGCACACTTGGTCGTTAGCCCGACCGAATTGGAACACCCGCAAGATGTGCTGAGCTTCCCGCTTGACCGCTGGACCCAAGCATTGGAGGCGGTGGCTTGAACAGAAAGTCATCGCAGCACAATTATCGTGGCACGTTATCCACGGCAATTTCATTGACCAGTGTTTCCCCGGTCAGATATTTCATGGCGGCGTGCTGGGCTTTCTGTTTGCAATAGAAATTCGCGCATCGTCCGCGGAGCACTAATGTTTCGCCGCTGACTTCAACCTGTAATCCCTGAATAGCGCCGTTGGTTTGGCGGCGGATTGCTCGCCTGATGCGCACCAAACGCCGGCGCTGCTCATCGACACCTGCGGCTGACAAAACAACTTTGGCTACCGGCGATGTGGAAGCCGTTTG
>DATJYL010000077.1 GCA_035499655.1 Pirellulales bacterium | reverse complement strand
CTTGAGCGGCATGGTGTTGTAGGGGGCGTCGGCGTAGATCAGCGCGCTGGAGCCGGGGTGGCTGCTGTCGTCGGCGCGGTTGGTCAGGACGTCGTCGGTCGCGGTGAAAATGACGTCGGATAGCGGGCGGCTGGGAACGTGAGTATTCGTGGTATCTAACGGAGCGGTTAAATCCAGGCCCAATCGTGCGATTATTGGCCCTGGCGGAGGATTGGCTTGATATGCCTGAATTAAAGCTTTGTTCGCCTGAATAAACGGGTCGGAAGTAGAGTTGACGTTGTAGGCTGAGTATGTTGGAGGGAACGAAGCGACGCCAATGTCCTGCACTGCCGCGTGCCCGACGGCGATCATTTCCGGATCAATCACAAAGGGAAGTTGCGCATACGGCTGCCAAGTGTGACCGGACGGTGTGAAAAATGGTGAGCCGTTTCCAGCTACCCACGGCCCCTGGTTTTGAATCGCAGTAATCTGTGAGGGTGTAAGAGTCGTCGGATCGGGAAGCGTTGGGATTGTTCCCAGGCCGCGGATTTGGAAATCGCGGTAGGCATTTTGGCCGAGCGTGGCTTTGCGCTCCTCGATGTTGGCTTTATTCACTTGCACGCCGCCGACGGGAATCAGCGCGGCAATGCTGAGCATTCCGACCGCCATGACGCCGATGGAAATCAGCACTTCCAGGAGGCTAATGCCGCGGCGGCGCGGCGAAGGCAGACGGCGGAAGGCGGAAGGCAGAGGGCGGAAAGCAGAAGGCAGAAGGCAGAAGGCAGAAGGCGGAGGGTCGGCACCCTCACCCTGCCCTCTCCCAAAGGGAGAGGGTTTAACTGACCACGGCTCGACGGAGCGCGCCGAAGTCCGAAAACTGACCACTGACCACTGACTTCGCATCACTTGCCTCCCATCGATTGGGCCGAAGTGGCAAAGGCGCGGGAGGCGGACACACTGCCGCCGGAGGCCACTTCGGCCGTGGTAACCAGGCCGGTTTGCGGATTGACGGCCACCCACACGTTTTCCAAGTCGTTTAAATTGTCCTGCGTAACTCCCGGCGGCAGAGACAGCGAAGCCAATTCATCGCGCTTGCCAACCAGGAAATACAACGGCCCGGAAATCGCCTGCTTGGCGCCGTTGAGATACAGGCTGTCTACCGCCCCGCTACGGTCGAACATGACAATGATCGGCTGGGTGCTGTTGCCCGACGTGGGGCTGCCAAACATTCCGAAATTCAGACCGGACATGCCAGAGTAATTCAAATCGACGACGTCGCCAGCAGGCAATTGCACGGGGACGTTCGATTCCTTTACCGGCTGCTCGAAAATCTGAAACGGCGTGGTCCAGCCAGCAGCCGTAAATGCCGCGGGGGGAAGATGACGGAAAGCAGGCGCGCCGGTGGAGGTGAAATCGTCAGGGTCGACGGGGGTGATAGAGAAAACCGTATTTGCGTTACCAGTGGGCGGCTGCAAATATCCATTGGCATCGACCGTGCTTCCGCCGCTTTGGGCCGCGAGCGAATAATACGGTCCGGAATAATTGAAGCGGATGAGATCGCCGGGCCGTAGCAAGCCCTCCCAGCCGACATCGGTGGAACCTCCTACGGCGGTGTAACTATAAACCGTGACGGCGCCAACTCCGCCATTTACCGTGACATTGGCAACCGAACTTTCCGAATCGCCCGCGTAGGGCTGCGGCACGGTACACAAAAACAAATCCATGCTGGCGGTCGGCTCGTTCGTCATGCGCTCCAGCCAGACGCCGGCGGAGCGGCCGTTGGCCAAGGCTTCGCTTTGAGCGGAGGCAAACTGCGTGCTGACCAAGCGGCCCGATTCGCGAATGCGGCGCGTATCTAACGTCGATCTGACCAGCGGCACGGTAGCAATGGAAACCAACACGACGATGGCGACTACGATCAACAGCTCGGCCAGCGTGAAGGCGCGGCGGAGGGGGCAGGGGGCAGGGGGCAGGGTGCAGGGGGCGGGCAGGCGGCGGAAGTCAGCACCCTCACCCTGCCCTCTCCCAAAGGGAGAGGGTTCAACTTGCCACTGACCACGGCTCGACTGCGCTCGCCGAGGTCTGACAACTGACCACTGCTTTCTGACCACTGACCACTTCTGCTTCATTGGTTTTCCGACATATCGTGGTTGGTGATGTTGTCGACGGAGTTGTCGATAAGGTTTTTCGGATCATTGCCGTTGGGCAAATCGGTGGGCGCGCCAAATAGTCCGCCGACGACCACGGCGAAGGGATTATTGGGTGGGCTGGTCGTGGAATAATGAAAATTCGGCGAGCCGCTGACCGGATCGGTCCCTTCTAAAAAAATGTCCGCAATTTGGTCTGGGCCGCAGGAAAAAATCAGCGGATACAAGGGCGGGTAGATTTGTTCGTTGGCCGGCAAAGTCGGATTGTAAAACAAATCGCCCGTGGTGGGCCGATACATTTGCAACGGATCGAGCGGATCGTGCGTGGTCGGATAAATTTTGTTGGTGTTTGCATTGCCCAGGGCATCCGTGGGATTCACATTCCACGGTTGCAGCGGCGAAGTAAACCCGGGCGCCCAGCGCTGCAGAAAAATTGGCTGGCCCCAACCGTCGACGAAATAATTCATGCCGTCGGTGTCGGTGGCAATTTCGTCCTGGCCGAACAACTGCATGACGTCGGGATTGTCGGTGCCATGACTGACAAACAGATACAAACATTTGGCCCCTTCGGCGAAGGTGGAGCGCGTGGCGGGAAGGGCCGCCAAATAAGCCACGCTGGCCGACGGGCGCTGCATGTAATCGGGCTTGCCGGTGGTGGCATCGGTCCAAGCCGTGACCGGATTATCGATAATATCTGTGAACCGATCGGGCAGTTCCATCCGCATGAGCTCGCGGAGCACATCGACGCGCGCTTCGGCCCAACCCAAATTATTGGCCGCGTAGTTTCGGTAGGCCGCCACCGCTTTTACGTCGACCGGGACGCGGCGGGTGCGGTACGATTCGTACTTGGCCATGACCAGCGCGTTGAGCTTGGCGATGGTGGCGCGGGTTTTGTCGCCCTTGGCCGATTCCTGCACGCTGGCCAGGGCGAACAGCGCGATCGACGACAGAATGCCCATGATGGTAATGGCGACCAGCAGTTCGACCAGGGTGAAGGCGGGATGCAGGGTGCAGGGCGCAGGGGGGAGGGCGCAGGAACTAGGGCGCAGGACAGAAAAAGTCCGAAGGCGTCGAAGTTTTCCGCACAAGTGTTTGCGATGTGTCGTCTGCATCATTAAATCTCTGTTCACGTCTGCTGCCTTCTGCGCCCTGCACCCTACACCCTGCCCCCTGCTATTGCGGTTTCGCTTGTCCCAAGGTTTTTTCGGTGAAGTTGGTAAGGTTATCGTCGTCGGCGTTGGTGGTGGTGTCGTAACCTTGGCCGTCGGGATAGGACTTGTAATAAATGTTTAGCGTCAGGCCGTTGTAATGTACCTGCGTTTGCGCGACCGGTGCGGAAAGACCCGGTGCTGATCCTGCGACTGGAGTGGTGATGTAATTCGCCAGTCCAAAATCATTATCCGCGCCGGCACAAATGATTTGGAACGATTTGGGATTCACACACAGTTTTTGAAAATCGGAAAACGATTTCGAGATGATGTCCAATGAGCTATCGGTAGTAATGTCAAATGTGGTGGTGCTAGGAGCGCCGACATCCAGCACGCCATTGCCGTTGGTATCCCAGGGTGTAGATTGCGATAGATACGGGATCGGCGGATTGTTAAGTGGCGGAGTGGCTGCTGGTGGCGAGGGGGGCGGATAGTTGCTCGGCAGAAACATCGCGTGGAACAAGTAGCATTGGGCTTCGAAGTACACGTACGCCTGTTGGCCGCCGTCGCGCGGAAGATACGCGCCGGGGTTGTACTTGGGATAGATGGCGCCGGAGCTGGCGGGGGTGGGTCCAGCGCTCCAGGTCGGCAGCGTGCCGGAAACCGTAACGGTATTCCATCCCGGTGCGCTGCCGGTCGAAAGCAAAGTGAGCCGAGACGTGTCAAAATCGAAGAACGATTGGCGATCGGCGGTGGGCGATGACAGCGGATGCGCCGGGTCTTTGCTGATGCTGGTGAGCCAAAACACCAGGGCTTGCGCCGGGGTCAGCGGCGACGCGCTGGCGGTTCCCTCCGTGTTGCCGGTGGCGGGGTCCCAGAGTTGAACCGTGCCGCTACTGTCCAAGTAGGGATAAAAGCTGGTGTTTTTTGTGGTGTCGCACCAGGGGATGTACCAAACTTCGACGTTCGGATTGCAGCGCGGGAAGGCCTTGGCCAAATGCTGAATCATCCGGGTCCGGGCATTCAGATCGGTATGATCTAAAAACGAGGGGGGGTAGTCGCCATATTTTTGTTTGTATTGCTCGATGGCGTTGGCCATGTTGACGATTTCGGCCTGGGTGCGGGCGCGTTTAGCAGCTTGCAGCCCTTGGTATGCGGCGACCGAGACCAGGGAGGCCAACAGGCCGATGATGGTGATTACCACCAGCATTTCGACCAGGGTGAAAGCGAAGGGACGAGGGGCCGGGGACGAAGGCCGAGAATGAGGCTGACCCTTTGTCCGTTGTCCGTTGTCCGTTGTTTCTGACGGATCACTGACAACTGGCCACTGGCCAAGGACCGACCATCGCCGCTTGCTCGTATGGCACGTGAACATAAAGTGCCGTCCTTTCGGTTCAATCGTCGCCGGCAAAGCCGACGGCTTGGGGAAATCCGAGTGTAACCGGTATGTGTTGCCAACCCGGCGTGGACGCCGGGCGCTATGCTTTTCTAGTGATTTTTCTTTCCGCCGCTGGATAGGTCGGTAATCAGTTTGACCAAGGGGAGGAACAACGAAATGACAATGAAGCCGACCATGACGCCGAGAAACACAATCAACAACGGTTCCAACAAGCTGACCAAGCTTTCGGTGAGCACGGCCACTTCTTCGTCGTAGGTGTCGGCCACTTTGTACAACATGGTGTCCAATTCGCCGGTTTCTTCGCCCACGTCGACCATGTTGACGACCAAATCGTCGACGACGCGCTGCTTAACCTTGGTCAGGTACAGCAGCACGCCGATTGGCCCGCCGGCAAACAAGAACCAGAACAAGACCGTGATGGCATTGAACGGCGGCGTGGAATGCTCGCGCAAGGGCTTGGCGATGCTTTCGCCTTCGCGGATCGATTCGATGACTTTGCCGTAGAGCCGCTCGAACATGGCGTTACCGGAAGTTTCGCGGGTAATGTTCAGCGCTTCCAAAATCGGCACGCCGCTGGCCACCAAGGTGCCCAAGGTGCGCGTGGTGCGGGCCATAATGTTTTTTTCGATCAGTTGCCCAAACACCGGCACCTTGAGGGTGAACAAATCCCAGCCGACTCGACCGTAATTGAATTTCCGCAACAGCTTGATGAACAACCAAATCGTAATGGGAATGGCGGGAATCAAAAACCAAAAATGCACTGTGGCGTACGACATTTTGATGAGCAGCAACGTGGGCGCGGGCAGCGTGGTTCTGAAATCTTCGAAGATTTTTTGAAACGCCGGCACGATTTTCATCATGATGAACACGAGAATGCCCACCGCCACAGACACGACCACGATGGGGTAGACCATGGCGCCTTTGACTTTTCGCTTGAGCGATTGGGCGCGTTCCTGGAACTCGGCCAGGCGGCGCAAGATAACTTCCAGCGCACCGCCCGCCTCGCCGGCTTTGATCATGTTGACGTACAGGCGGTCGAAGGCCTTGGGGCTTTTGGCCATGGCTTCGCTGAGCGTGGCGCCGGCTTCAATTTCGTCGCAGACGTCCATCAGGCTGTTTTTCAAGCGCCCGGGCTTTTGTTGCCCTTCCAAAATGCGAAGGCTTCGCAAAATCGGCAGACCAGCGTCTTGCAGGATGGAAAGCTGCCGCGTGAAAGTCGACAGCATTTTGCTGCTGACGCCGCCGATGGCCAGGCCACGCTTCTTTTTGCCGTCTTTTTTTTCGGCCTTCTTCTTGCGCTCCTTCTTCACCGAGATTTTGGTGACGAAGTAGCCCATTTGCCGAATGGTGGCCTGCGCTTCGGCCTCGGTGGGGGCTTCGATCATGTCCTTAATTTCTTGCCCGGCCGAATCCATCGCCTCGAATTGAAAAGTGGGCATAAGGCACCGAGTGGTCAGTGGTCAGTAGTCAGTAGTGTGTGGTCAGTGGTGAATGGTCATTCGTCATTGTCGGGGTTATGCTTCCACAATGGTTTCGCGGATGACTTCTTCGGCGGTAGTCGTGCCTTCGAACACGGCCTGAATGCCCGCATCACGCAAGGTGACCATGCCGATGGCGCGGGCGGCGGCCCGTAGCTCGTCGGTCGAGGCGTTGCGCATGATCATGTCGCGGATGTCATCGTTGAAATTCATCATCTCGAACAAACCGACGCGTCCTCGATAGCCACTGCGATTGCAGGCATCGCAGCCTTTGCCGCGGTAGAACTTTTTGCCGGCGATGTCGGCCGGCTTGAGCTCTAAATCGGCCAGCAAATCGGGGGTGGGGGCGACCTCCTCCTTGCACTGGGCGCAAATCCGCCGCACCAGCCGCTGCGCCAATACCGCTTCTAGTGTGGCGGTGATTAAAAACGGCGGCACGCCCATGTCGCGCAAGCGGGTGACGGTGCTGGGAGCGTCGTTGGTGTGCAGCGTGCTGAACACCATGTGCCCGGTCAACGAGGCTTGCACGGCTATTTCGGCCGTCTCTACGTCGCGGATTTCGCCGACGAGAATGAGGTCCGGGTCTTGCCGCAAAATCGCCCGCAAGCAATTGGCGAACGTGTTGCCGATGGAAGCGTCGATAGGGACTTGCACCAGGCCGTCGATATCGTACTCCACCGGGTCTTCGGTGGTGATGAGTTTGTCTTCAACGGTATTCAATTCGCTGAGCGCCGCATACAAGGTGGTGGTTTTGCCCGAGCCGGTCGGACCGGTGACGAGCACAATGCCGTTGGGTTTGTTAATGGCAGTCCGAAATTCCGCCAACGTTTTGCTGTCCATGCCGACTTTGTTCAAGTTGAGTTGCACGACCGAACGATCGAGCACTCGCAACACCACGCTTTCGCCAAACATGGTGGGCAAGACGCTGACGCGCATGTCGACGGGATGGCCGCCGACAGTCAGCTCGATGCGGCCGTCCTGCGGCAGACGGCGTTCGGCGATATCTAAATCGGCCATGACTTTGAGGCGCGTGGTAATGGCGAAAGCGAGATGCCGCGGCGGGGGGACCATTTCGTACAGCACGCCGTCCGCCTTGATGCGAATGCGGAATTCGTCTTCAAACGGCTCGAAGTGTAAG